>JASGMZ010000037.1 GCA_030156305.1 Bacteroidales bacterium
TGCGAAGAATTGGCAGCCAGGAGTTTACTGACGTAAATGACTAATTGCCAATGCGAGCGTAACGCAGTTATTGACGTTTTCTTATAGCCACTATTTAACCTGTAAAAAGGATTAATCATGGAAGGTGAAAAAAAACGATTTCTTTATAGTTTAGTTTTCCCCGGGCTTTTTTTATTGCTTATCTGGCTAATAAAAATAATTGAGGTTTCGCTTCACTTAAATTTTACGTTTCTTGGGATTTTTCCTTTACGGATAAAAGGGTTAATAGGTATTGTTACCGCCCCGCTTGTTCATTCCGATTTTCAACATCTTGCAGCCAATAGCTTGCCGCTTTTAATATTAGGGTCCGGGTTGTTTTATTTTTACCGGGAAATCGCAGGTAAAGTCTTTTTGCTCATCTATCTAATATCTAATATTTGGATATGGTTTGGTGCACGCTATGCCTATCATATTGGAGCCAGTGGAATCATTTATGGCATGGCATCCTTTTTGTTCTTTAGTGGGGTAATTCGGAAAAATGTTAAATTGATGACTATATCTCTCCTCGTTGTTTTTCTTTATGGAGGCATGGTTTGGGGGCTTTTGCCTATTCAACCACATGTTTCATGGGAGTCGCACCTTATGGGAGCCATAGCCGGATTAGTGCTTGCCTTTTATTATCGCGATAGAGGGCCTAAACGGAAAATTTATAGCTGGGAGTTTGAAGACGAGGAGGATGATGAGGATGATGAGAATGCATACTGGAATGTAAATTATCATTATAAAAAAAATGAAGATGAAAAGAATAAATCATAAATTAATAGTATCAGCACTGGCCTTTAGTATGGTTTTTTTTTCATGCCACATCAAATCCCAGGATAAGAAATATACTGAAACCGGTATCGCCAGTTTTTATGCCGATAAATTTGAGGGCAGGAAAACTGCCAGTGGAGAAATTTATTATCATATAAGAAAAACCGCAGCGCATCCTGATTTGCCTTTTGGGAGTGTAGTAAAAGTTACTAACCTCGAAAACCATAAATTTGTTGTTGTTCGCATTAACGATCGGGGGCCTTTTGTTCAAGATCGTATTATCGATTTGTCAAAGTCGGCAGCGCAGGAATTGGGATTTGTTGATACTGGACTGGCCAAGGTAAAAATTGAACTTATCGCTTCAACCGATGACCTTCCGGGAAAAGATTCGAAAAATGCTGAAAAATCAGAATACTACCAGCTTGATGCTCAAAAAGCATCTCCAAAAGGGAGTGGCATTCAGGTAGGCAGTTTTTCTACGAACGAGAATCTTTTACGCTCTGTAGAGCGTTTACAAACAAAATATAATAAGCCGGTTTTTGTGGAGATTGCCGAATCGGATGGGCAAAAACTTTTTCGAGTGATTGTAGGCCGTTTTGCAACGCAACAAGAAGCCGAAAAGTTTAAAAAAATTTTACTCCACGAATTTCCCGATTGTTACGTGGTATCCTTCAAGAAATAATTATCCTTGCGTTCTGAAAGCTTCCCCAATATGTATTTCTTTAGGATTGGTGCTCATAACCGGAATGTTCGATTTATTAAGCATTTGTTGGGCATAACTGCCCAGCACAAAATTCGATACATCTTTCGATTGCTCGGTCATAATGGAAATCATATCGGCTTTTTCCTTTTTAGCATAATCAATCACCACATCTGTTAAATTCGATCCGATTAAAGAATCTTTTTTAACCTTTATTCCTTTACTTTCGATATATTCACATACCTGGTTTGAGTATGCATTTAATTTTTTTACAATATCGTCGGTTTGTAATGAGGTTATGGTAACCACATGAATTTCGGCATTGAACCATTTGGCCACCTCAACGGTGAAAGGTACTTTTTGTCTTGTGTCTGCTGTAATATCAAGAGGTAAAACAATTTTTTTAATTTTTTTAGGGATATTGTTTCCTCTAATGGTAATAACGGGTTTGTTTGTTGCAGAGATGATCTTAAACGCATTGCTGCCAATAAAAAAATTTTCAAAACCTGATGCTCCATGGGTGGATGCAACAATAAAAGAATCGTTATACGCATTAGCCTGAGCTACTATCTCACGATAGATTCGGCCGGTTCGAATCACATATTTAAGATTTACTCCCGGCGGTAAATAAGGTTGATAATTTTTCTGGATCTGTTTGAATTGTTTTTCCGCAAACCGTAGTTCTTCCTCTCTTGTACCGGGATTATAATCGTTGCTTTTTTTTCGCACATATACCATTCGTATTTCGCAATCCATTTTTTTGGAAAAAAGCATAGCTAATTCCAGCCCTTTCAAAGCTTCTTTTGAAAAATCTATAGGTACAATAATGTGATACATGGCGATAAGGTTTTAATAAATTACTAAAATAAGGATATTTTTTTGATATTTGAAAAATTTTTAACGGACTGATTTATTTTTTTATCCTCATGGCATTTGCTTTTTTGATCGGATGCAACTTACCGAAAAACAGCTAAATAGCTTGGTGTAATTTATTTGTTTAAACGATGAATCCACGGCAAGTGTATAAACAATGGATTAAAGAAAACGAATATATTGTTAATCAGTGGGTGAAGGATTTAAAACCTAAACAAAAAAAATAATGTGAAATTAGGTTATTAAACATATTCGTTATCCCTGAAAATTCTTTGTTAAAAAATTTAATTATATTTAATATTGCAAATAGTAAATTGTTTAGAAACTTAATTTTTTTGCGTTATGGCAATGCACAGAATGGGCGACCGGATAAAGAAAAGGAGGGAGATTTTAAAAAAAACTTCTTCAGAACTTGCCCAGGCCATTGGGGTAACATCCAGTTTAATTTCTCAAATTGAACGCGGAAAAGCTTACCCTTCGATACTTACCCTGAAAAAAATTGCCGATGCATTGAATATTACGGTTGGAGAATTAATTGGCGAATATGAAATGCTGATAACCAATCCATTGTTAAAAGCCGATGAACGAAAATATGTAAAGAAAAATAAAACAGGGGCTACCCTTTACCTGTTGTCTCACCACGATCCATCAAAACATATGGATCCTTTTTTAATCCATTTTTCCAAAAAAGCGGATTCCAGTGAGATCATGACAACGAGACATCCTCGCCAGGAATTTTGCTATGTCCTCAAAGGCCATTTTTCTGTACAGCTAAATGATAAAACCTTTGAGATAAAAGAAGCCGACAGCTTTTACTTTAATTCCAATCAAAATCATTTGTTTAAAAATATCAGTAACGAAGAGTCTCAATTACTCTGGGTTGTTAATCATAATAATTCATAATAAATACCAGAAAACTTAAAATATTTAAAATAAAAAACAAAAATTATGGCACAATTAAGCAACACAAAAGAAAAAACAGGACAGGTAAAAATCCTTCCGTCGGTTGACGAAATTTTGGAACAACACCGTTATTCTGATGAGATTATCTCAAATATTAAAAAAGAAGAGTTATTGCCTTATGGGTTGTTAAACCGTTTGCATAACAACTATCCAAAGTATTCAGGAATACTTCGTGATTCCAAAATGCTCTTTGGCCCGGATACAAAACCCAGGTATTCAGGGTTAAAAGGATTTCGGGAGATTGTCAATGTTTTAAAAGAGAAAGGTATTGATATCGGGTATATGCGCGAGCGAGAGCTTTTTATTAAGATCTATCGATTTATGGCTACCCGTCATGTGTTAAACTCTATCGACTGGCACAATTTTGCCAAAGACTCATTATTTCAATTAGTATTTCCACAGCCCGAAATGGTAGATCCTGAGTTCCGAAAAGAATTTTTTAAATTGGACGACAAGGATGAAGAGGCACAGGAAGCACTAATTCAGGATTATATTCATAAGACAAACCCCCACGACGGCAAACAATTGTTAAATAAACCATGGTTCGAAAATGAAGATGGCGATTTAGTGATACTGGAAGGTAGCCAGCATAAATATCCACAATGCCAGCTACTTTTTGATAAGACCACTCAAAGCTGCTTTGCTTTCTGTACCTATTGTTTCCGTCATGCACAGGTGCGCGGGGATGAGGATATGTTTATTCAGGAAGATGTTCAACCGGTGGTTAATTATCTAAAAATGCATAAAGAGGTTACCGATCTGCTGATTACCGGCGGCGATGGAGCATATATGCCCTATGAAAGACTTGAACAATATGTGCTTCCTTTTATTGAAGATCCTGAGTTGGGGCACATTAAAACACTAAGGATAGGATCCCGCGTACTTTCTTATGAACCCGAGAGGCTGTTAAAAGACAGTTATAATAATTACCTTAATTTATTTAAGAAATTAGTAGACAATGGTATTCAGGTGGTTTTTATGTCACACTTCTCAACTCCACGCGAAGTGCTTAATCCCTTAACCATTGCTGCTATTCGCAGACTTAGATCTCGTGGTGTAAATGTGAAAAGCCAAAGCCCGATGATGAACCATATCAGCTTGTTTACCAATGATAAAGGGGAAGTTGATATTGATAAATCAGCCCAAAACTGGATTGACCTCGGTAACATTTTTGCCATGGTTTCTGTTGGTTTCCATTCTATCTATTGTGCACGGCCTACAGGCGAACATCATTACTTTACCGTACCTTTGACATATATTAACAAGGTATTTAGTAAGATTTACCGTTCATTGCCATCCATTAACCGCCCATCACGATATATTACGATGACATCATCCGGAGGTAAAATTTCTATGCTTGGCGAAGTAGAAGTAAATGGCAAAAAAGCTTTTGCGCTTAAATTCAACGAAGCAAGGAATATGGAATGGATGGATAAAGTATTTTTAGCAAAATATGATGATCAGGAGAATACTATAGCTAATCTTCCTCCATTTGAAGGAGAAAAGCATTTCTATGAAGATGAATTGAAAGAGATTGAGCGCAAAAAAGAAGAAAAGCTGCAAAAAAGAATGAATAAATAATGTCACGTATAAATAGTTATAATAGTTTGCTCAATTATGATCAATAAAATAATTAAAACACCTGCTGAAGCTGTTGCCGAAGTGTTTGATGGCGCTGTAATCATGATCAGTGGGTTTGGTGAGGCAGGAAGCCCTATTGAATTAATCCATGCATTAATAGACCAGGGGGCTAAAGATCTTACCATTGTTAGTAATAATACCGGAAGCGGGCATGTTGGCCTTGCTTCTCTGATTGAACATCGAAGAGTAAAAAAGATGATTTGTTCTTTTCCAAGAACAGCTAACTCTACTGTTTTTCCCGAGCTTTATACCAAAGGCGAAATTGAACTCGAATTGGTGCCTCAGGGTACTTTAGCCGAGCGTATACGTGCTGGTGGAGCAGGCATCCCGGCATTTTATACGCCTACATCGGTTGATACTCCATTAGCCGAAGGAAAGGAGTCACGTATTTTTAATAATAAAGAATATGTGATGGAATATGGCATAAAGGCTGATTTTTCATTTGTAAAGTGCCAGGCTGCCGATCGTTATGGTAATCTAATATATAATAAAACAGCCCGAAATTTCGGGCCGGTTATGTGTACCGCAGCAACTACAACCATTGTTCAAGCCAGAAAAGTGGTTGAGCTGGGTGAAATCGATCCCGAGTGTGTAGTAACGCCAGGGATATTTGTACAAAAGGTGGTTGAAGTCAGTAATCCTGCCGATGAATCAAAACTTGTAGCTGAAAATAGGAGGTACCCATGGTAGAAAAAGAGATGATTAAAGGATGGGATAAGAATGAAATGGCACAAAAAGCCGCATTAGATATCCCTAATGGAGCTTATGTTAACCTGGGTATTGGCATGCCCGAGCTGGTTGCCGGTTTTGTCCCCGAAGGTCGAGAAGTGATATATCATACCGAAAATGGTTTACTGGGAATGGGGCCATCTCCGGAGCCAGGCAAAGAAGACCCCGAGTTAATTAATGCCGGTAAAAAGAATGTTACTGCTATTAAAGGTGCTTGTTATTTCCATCATGCCGACAGTTTTACCATGATCAGAGGACAACATCTTGATATTTGTGTGCTGGGAGCATTACAGGTTTCAGGACAGGGCGACCTTGCAAACTGGTCTACCGGAGCTAAAGATGCTATTCCTGCCGTTGGCGGAGCAATGGATTTGGTTGCCGGAGTAAAAACCATATATGTGATCACAAAGCATATTACAAAAAATGGCGATCCTAAAATTGTGGAGAAATGTACTTATCCGCTTACCGGGAAAAAAGTTGTTGATCGTATTTACACAAACTATGCCATTATTGATGTTACCGAGAAAGGTTTATTTGTAAAAGAAATGGCACCCGGAGTTGATTTTGATTTTCTTCAAAAACATACCGGAGCAAAATTGAACAGGTATTAATATTGAAATTTATATTATGAAACCCTCATGCACTATAGAACACAAAAGGATATGAACCGAACCGAAGCTGAGTTCACGAATACCAAATTAAAAAATATATTTATGAGTAATAAATTTTGAGGGTTCCATGGTAATTGAAATACAGAAGTAAAAATTAGCAATTGTATTTACTTGAATAACAGAAGTATAACATAAATATATTCGAATGAATCATTTATCAAATCATAACAAAAGAAGTGAGGATTTATATCAACAAGCGTGTAAAATAATTCCTGGTGGAGTTAGTCGTAATACGGTTTTTCATAAACCTTATCCTCATTATGCCGGTACGGCAAAGGGCTGCTATGTAACCGATATAGATGGTGTACAACGCATTGATTTTGCCAACAATATGGCTTCGTTAATTCATGGACATGCCCACCCGGCTATTGTTGAGGGTGTTACTAAACAGATACAAAACGGAACAGCCTATACGCTGGCTACCGAAGCCGAAGTACGGTTAGCACAGTTGCTGTGTGGCCGAACACCCACTTTTGAAAAAATCAGATTTACGAACTCGGGTACCGAAGCCGTAATGGCCATGATCAAAGCTTCGAGAGCTTTTACCGGAAAACCTAAAATCGCTAAAGCCGAAGGCGCATATCACGGAACATACGATTTTGCTGAAATTAGCCAAACAGCAAGCCCTGATGTGTGGGGCGATATTAATAAACCTAACAGCGTCCCACTAGCTCATGGTACACCTCAGGGTGTTTTGAACGATGTGATTATTTTTCCTTACAATGATATTGAACGCACTCTCGCTATTTTAGACCAGCAAGCCGATCAGATTGCCTGTGTGCTGATTGATCCTGTACCACACCGCGTAGGAATGGTCCCCGGAGCTAAAGATTTCATCGAGGCAATTTATCAGTGGACACGCAAAAATAATACTTTGATGGTTTTCGATGAGGTGATAACCTATCGGGTGACTTATTCCGGAGCTCAAGAAAATTATCCGGTAAAACCAGACTTAACGGCCCTGGGTAAAATTATCGGTGGAGGCTTTCCTGTTGGTGCTTTTACCGGCCGAGCCGATATCATGAAAGTTTTAGATCCGAGTGAGAAAAAACTGTTATTCCCTCATTCGGGAACATTCTCGGCAAATCCTGTTACTATGACTGCAGGCAGAATTGCAATGGAATTGTTCGACAAAGAGGCTGTAGATAAAATAAATGCTCTTACCCAACAAGCAATTCAACAAATACAGGAAGCGATAAAAATTGCCGATGTGCCGGTTTCTATTACTGGTGCAGGCTCCATGTTCAGAGTTCATCTTAAAGCAACCCCGCCGAATACCTATCGCGAAGCATACCAAACAAAGGAGGTGAAAGCTTTATTGAATGAAATGCTCGATTATCTGTTTTATGAGGAAAATCTCATGATGATTAATACGCTGGCTTGTATGTTTTCAACAGCATTATCACAAAAAGAGATAGATATTCTTTCCAATGCATTTTTAAATATGTTTAAACGATTTAAACCACAAATAGAAAAAATACAATAAGTTTTATGACAGAAGTATATATATGTGATGCCATACGAACGCCTGTAGGAAAATATGGAGGTTCATTATCAGCAGTACGTCCGGATGATTTAGCAACGCTTGTTTTAAAAGAGATAAAAGATAGAAACCCTGTCATTAACTGGGATGAGCTCGATGATGTAATCATGGGTTGTACAAACCAGGCAGGAGAAGATAACCGGAATATCGCCCGTATGGCGCTACTGATGGCCGGATTTTCCCATACAATATCGGGAGCTACTATTAATCGTTTGTGTGCTTCGGGAATGGAAGCTGTAGGTATTGCAGCACGAACGATCAGAGCCGGCGAAGCTGATTTAATTATTGCCGGAGGGGTAGAAAGCATGTCGCGTGCTCCTTTTGTAATGGGTAAAGCGAACAAAGCTTTTTCAAGGGCTACAGAGGTTTACGATACAACCATTGGTTGGAGATTTCCTAATCCAAAGCTGGATAAGCTTTATGGAACAGAGTCGATGATACAAACCGCTGAAAATATTGCTGCCGACTTTAAAATCAGCCGCGAAGATCAGGATGTTTTTGCCTTACGAAGCCAGGAAAAAGCTCATAAGGCACAAGCCGAAGGGTTGCTGGCCGAAGAAATTGTTCCGGTAATCATTCCACAGCGTAAAGGAGATCCCATGGTTGTAGATACCGACGAACATCCACGTAATACTTCACTGGAGAAACTGGCTAAACTTAAACCCATTGTGAGTCCCGAAGGGACGGTAACCGCAGGAAATGCATCAGGGGTAAATGACGGTGCTGCGTCATTAATTATAGCCTCCGAAGCAGCGGTTAAAAAATATAATCTTACACCCAGGGTGAAGATTTTAGGAATGACTGCTGCAGGAGTTGAACCAAGAATTATGGGTATGGGGCCCGTACCGGCTACTCAAAAATTACTTAAAAGATTGAATTTGAATCTCGATCAAATGGATTTGATTGAATTGAATGAAGCTTTTGCTTCTCAGTCATTGGCATGTATGCGTAAGCTGGGAATGAAAGATGACGATCCGAGAGTAAATCCATTAGGGGGTGCTATTGCTTTGGGCCATCCACTGGGAATGAGTGGTGCCCGGTTGGTTACTACCGCTTATTATCAAATGATACGTACCGGAGCTAAAAAAGCACTGTGTACCATGTGTATTGGTGTGGGTCAGGGAACGGCCATGGTGCTTGAAAAAGTGTAAATAAATTGTAAGTTTTTAAATAACAACCGTTTATCCTGCCTTACAGCAATGTATGGCAGGCAGGTTGTTCTTTTGGAAGGGTTGAAAATGCATTAAAAGCGGATGAATTGATTTTGGAAGCACGAATTTGTCTGTCTTCAAGCACTGTTCCTCAAAAACTATTTAAACAACCCCATCATATTAATAAAGAAAACCAAACATCCATAAAGGAATCTTGTTTTCACTGCCATACTCAATATCATCTAAAGCAATAAATGCTTTTTTCTTATACGTATTGATTTGTGTTTTTGATTTATTTTTGCCTCCGATTTCAAAAATATAGTTATTGTTAATCAAAAAATCTGCATGTTGTGGAATGGTTACTAAATGGTTTTTGTTTAACTGATTGACGAAAAATGTTTCCCGTAAATTTCCGACATTCGGATGGGAAGGGTGGATTGCCCAGGAAAGGTTTGTGTTCTCTATAAATATTTTATCCGGTTTTTGTAAACGTGTAATGCCCGAAGCATCTTTGTAAAGCATATGAATAACTCCTGCATCTTTTAAATGAGTAAGATAAACGATTAAAGTATTTCGGTTTATTCCTATCCGTTCACTTAGCTTACTGATATTGGGTATAAATGGCGCAGATTCTGCAATGATTAGTAAGAGCTTTTTGAGTTTATGGATATAGGCAATATCTGTGCCTCGTGTTAAAGGGAGTTCAATTTGAAGAATCATGTTGAGAATCTCTTCAATCCGGATATGATAGAGTTCTTCCTCTTCTTTAAAAAATGGATAATAACCATTTTTTAAGTAATGAGAAAAGTAACGCAGAGGTTTTATTTTTTTGAGGATTTCATTACTAATGGTGATATGATGATGAATGATATCATCTAATGTTATGGGTTTAATCGATAAATTTTGGGTAAATGCTAAATATTCTCTGAAAGATAATCCCTGAAGAGAAAAAACAACAGCTCTCCTGCTAAGGTCTGCACGGGAATTTAAGATTTCAAGTAAAGATGATCCGGTAAAAATAATGTGCAATTCGGGATGGTCGTCATAGATGTTTTTAATTTCTACTGACCAGTTTTTATACTTGTGCACTTCATCAAGATATAAATATTTTCCTCCACGTTTTACAAAAATATCAGCCAGTTCGACAAGACTATGTCCCGAAAACCAAATATCATCCAGACTAATATAGAGAACTTGTTCATTAAGCGTATGTGTTTTTTTGATGTGTTGAAGAATTAATGTGGTTTTCCCCACTCCACGAGCTCCTTTTATACCTATCAGACGGGCATTCCAATGGATTTTGTTATATTCACTCCGAATAAACTGTAAAGATACATGATGAAGCTTTTGGTAAAACTTTTCAAATAATTTTTCCATATTGCTTATTATATTAAGCAAATATATTTAAATTTTGTTTAATATAGACATCAAAATAATTATTTTTTTAGCGTTTTGACATTGTTATTTAAACCAGAACACTGTTTTTTAAATATCTGCAATAAAGGGAATAAGCCTTTTTAATTATATAAAAATATAATTTTCAGGGAGGCATAATTTTTTGACTGTTGGTTTTATAGCTTTTATTGGAAGAACGATAAGTATATTTGTGTTAACTTTGTTTTTCATACTGTATAGAGTAACCTGCCGACGGGAAGAGAAAAGGGTTTCAATGGTTCTTCCATAACAGGAGCATAAAGAATTTACAGGATTTGCTTATTTTTTATATTTTTGTCCTTTGATAAAATGATAAAATGATCACTCATAAAGATATTCATAACCTGAAAATTAACAATCCGGTAGTAACCATTGGTGTTTTTGATGGGGTACACCAGGGGCATTTAAGTATTTTAAATAAACTGGTACAGGTAGCCAAAGAAAAAAAAGGAGAGTCTGTAGTTATTACACTGTGGCCCCATCCGCGGATTGTTTTGAATAAAGATGTTCATTCGCTGCGATTGTTAAATACTATCGAAGAGAAAAAATTTTTATTATCCAAAACAAAAGTTGGCCATTTGATTATTATCCCTTTTACCCGCGAATTTGCCAATTTAACCGCTTGCGAATTTATTGAGCAATACCTGGTTGAAAAAATTGGCGTAAAACATTTGGTTGTTGGTTACAACCATCAATTTGGGAAAGATCGCAAGGCCGGCTATGACTTTTTAAAAGAGTGTGCGCAAGAGTATGGATTTGAGATTGAAAAGCTGGATGCTAAGTTGGTAGATAATGATAGTGTTAGCTCTACAAAGATAAGAGAATTCCTTACTTCAGGACATTTGGATTATGCCAACAAATATTTAGGTTACGAGTATTTTATTACGGGAAATGTTGTTGAAGGAAATCAGATTGGACGTAAAATAGGTTTTCCTACGGCAAATATTAAAGTCCCTGAGCCATACAAACAGATTCCGCGCGATGGAGTATATGCTGTAAGGATAAAACTAAACGGGGACTCATTCCATGGAATGTTGAATATTGGTACTCGTCCAACGGTTTCTCCTACATTGAAAGATAAAAACATAGAAGTTCATATTTTTGATTTTAATCAAAAAATTTATCATCAGAAAATTACTGTTTCCTTTGTCCAAAGAATTCGTGACGAAAAAAAATTCAATGGCCTTGATGAGTTGGAAGCACAACTACAAAAAGATAAACAAGAAGTGCTTAAGATATTTTATCACGCATAGATGAACAAAAAAGAACTTTAACCGTATAGTTTTTACTGATGTGCAAAAAAATTGTAATTTTGCCATCCTGAAAAAGAATTAATTATAAATAATTTATTATGGATAATGAAGGAACAATGGTAGAAAGCCTTCCTTATAAAGTTAAAGATTTAGGTTTAGCCGAATTTGGAAGAAAAGAAATTGAAATAGCCGAAAAAGAGATGCCTGGCTTAATGTCGCTGCGCGAAAAGTATGGTAAAGAAAAACCCTTAAAAGGAGCACGCATTACCGGTTCGTTACATATGACGGTTCAAACAGCCGTGCTAATTGAAACACTGGTTGAGTTAGGCGCTGATGTGCGTTGGGCCAGCTGTAATATTTTTTCCACTCAGGATCATGCTGCTGCAGCCATTGCAAAAGAAGGAGTCCCTGTTTTTGCATGGAAAGGTGAATCTTTAGAAGAATACTGGTGGTGTACGAATCAGGCATTAACTTTTCCCGAAGGGAAAGGGCCACACTTAATTGTTGATGATGGCGGTGATGCTACCTTGATGGTACACAAAGGATATAAGGCCGAAGAAGATGCTTCATTTTTAGATTCCAATCCATCAGCGGGTGACGAAAGAGAATTGTATAAAAATCTGAAAAAAACGTTAGCTCAGGATAATCAAAAATGGCACCGTATAAGTAAAGAATTAAAAGGGGTATCCGAAGAAACAACCACAGGTGTTCATCGGTTATACCAGATGATGGAACGAGGAGAACTGCTTTTCCCGGCTATTAATGTAAATGATTCGGTTACAAAATCAAAATTTGACAATTTATATGGTTGTCGCGAATCATTGGCCGATGGTATTAAGCGGGCAACGGATGTTATGCTGGCAGGAAAGGTTGTGGTTGTTTGTGGTTATGGTGATGTGGGTAAAGGTTCGGCCAAATCGATGCGATCGTACGGAGCACGGGTAATTGTTACCGAAATTGACCCAATTTGTGCATTACAAGCTGCGATGGAAGGTTTTGAAGTAAAGCCCCTTGAGGAAGCACTGGATGAAGGAAATATTTTTGTTACCGCCACCGGAAACAGAGATGTTGTAACTGTCGAGCATATGTCGAAAATGAAAGATCAGGCGATTGTTTGTAACATTGGCCATTTCGATAATGAAATTCAGGTTGACCAATTAGAAAACTACCCGGGTGTAGAAAAGATAAATATTAAACCGCAGGTAGATAAGTATGTGTTCCCGGATGGACATTCCATTTTTATGTTAGCCGAAGGCCGGTTGGTGAATTTAGGTTGTGCTACAGGGCATCCATCGTTTGTGATGAGTAATTCATTTACCAACCAAACACTGGCGCAAATTGAACTATGGAGAAATAATTATAAAACCGATGTTTACCGTTTGCCTAAGCATTTAGACGAAGAGGTGGCACGATTACATCTTGAACAAATTGGGGTAAAACTTACAAATTTAACCGATGAACAAGCTGAATATTTGGGTGTACCTAAAAACGGCCCATATAAGTCGGATCATTACAGATATTAAAAACCAACGATGAATATACATTAAAGCCTGTTGGTAAATTACTGACAGGCTTTTTTTTTATTTTCGTGACGGAGTATTTTTTATACGCACAGGCCTTTTTGAATTTAACCTAAAAGCCGCATGTCTTATTTTTAAAAGTATATCTTGAAAATGTTATTCATCTTTTTTACTTTTTTGGCTTGACCCAAAAAAGTTACAAAACCTGCCTTGCCGGAAGGCAGGAAAGTTAAGACAAAACGATGGTTATTCTCCATTCTGGCTCATGAGGGCATTGCCGTTCTCCTGCTCTCTGTGATAAGTCAACAATTCCAGACAAAGTAAGTAAACTCCTTTATCGGAATTTTATGATTCCATTCACTCTACCCATGGCTCGCCGTTTTATTCGCTATTGCTCATGAAGATAGACGTTGTCAGGCTTGCGCTTAACATTCAATATTGATAGTATTCGAATCCCAATTTTTTACAGGTGCGATGGAAAATCCGAAATGAGAGCGGAATTGATGATAATTGCCATGTGGCCACGATTCATTATTAAATAAGCTATACGCTAAATCTTTTTTGAAATAGAAACTATTATTGAAAAAAGGATAGATTATCATAATTCGTTCATTTCGGTTGATTTTGGTTTTTTTATCAAGAAAAGAACACATAGAATAATTTCATGGACTTTAATTCAGTTATAAGCAATAACTATAAAAAGTAGTATAAATATTTCCCATCAGAAATATGGAGTAATCAAACTTATTTGTTAACACCTATTTAGGTGAAAGCTTTTTTGTTGTAATGTATTAATATATAGTGTTTTTTGCAATTTTTCAACAATTACTATGGATATTAGTAATTTAAATCAATCATTTTAAAACAAAAAAAAGCAGCCATCCGGGCTGCTGATATATTTAAATATTGATGAGCCGAAAGCTTAGATGGTCATAATCTCTTCTTCTTTAGCTTTTACTACTTGTTCTACTTTTTCGCTATACGTATCGGTAATTTTTTGAATTTCGTCTTCAGCTTTTTTTGCTTCATCTTCTGAAAGGCCTTCTTTTTCTAATTTTTTTATCTCTTCGTTTGCATCACGGCGGGCAGTACGTATACTTACACGGGCACTTTCGGCTTCGTTGTTAACTTGTTTTACCAGCGATTTTCTTCGCTCTTCGGTTAAAGCTGGAATATTGATTCTAATCATCTCGCCATTGTTCATGGGTGTGAAACCCAGATTCGCATTTAAAATGGCTCTTTCGATAGGCTCCACCATATTTTTTTCCCAGGGCTGAATGGCAATGGTTTTTGCATCCGGTGTACCAATATTGGCTACCTGATTTAAAGGGGTTGGATTGCCATAATATTCAACAACTACAGTGTCAAGCATTCTGGGACTGGCTTTCCCGGCTCGTAGTGTGGCTAATTCATTTTCCAAATGGTTAATAGCTTTGCCCATTCTTTCTTTGGCTTCATCAATTACAAATTGAACTTCTTCGGTCATAATAAATTTTTTTTAGGGTTAGGGTATATTTATCATCAATAGGAACAAATTTATAAAAAAAATCCTGAAATGGTAGCCTTATAAAATTATTAGCCTCAACAAATTTATTATTTATGATTAAGCTTTAGCATTGATTCATGCTGCTTGTTAATAATTGTTTAGCGATTTTTATCGTTTGTTTTGTCCCTAACCAACGTTCCAATTTTCTCCCCATTCACTACTTTTAGCAAATTTCCACGGGTGTTCATATCAAACACATAGATGGGTAGGTTATTTTCTTTACACATGGTAAAGGCCGTAAGGTCCATCACATTCAGTTCGCGTTGAATGACTTCATTAAAAGAAATTTCTTCGAATTTAGTAGCTGTTTTGTCCTTTTCAGGGTCGGCTGTATATACACCGTCAACACGGGTTCCTTTTAAAATGATGTCGGCGCCAATTTCTACTGCCCGAAGGGCAGAAGCCGTATCGGTGGTAAAAAACGGATTTCCGGTTCCGCCGGAAAGAATGGCTACATGGCCGGCTTCCAACTGCTCAACTACCTTGTCGCGATGATAAAAATCTCCTACCGGTTCCATCCGTATAGCTGTATAAACGATGGATTTTGTTTGTAGGTTAGTTAATGCCGATTGTAAAGCAAGGCTGTTAATAACGGTGGCTAACATGCCCATCTGATCGCCTTTCACGCGGTCAAAACCCTGGGCTGCCCCCGACAGTCCTCGAAAAATATTTCCTCCACCAATAACAATGGCTACCTGGACTCCGGCTCCATTCAACTCTTTTATTTGTTTGGCATACTCGTTTAATCTTTTGGAATCAACACCATAACCGGCATCTCCCATCAGGGATTCGCCACTTAATTTTAAAAGGATGCGTTTGTATTTAGGCATATTCTGGGATATTTAATCTTTTTTAATATTTATGATACAAAGTAACATAAAAAAATTAATTCAGCGCAGTTGAAAAGAAATTTGTTTTGTTGAATGCTTGCATTAAGGAACTCGTAGAATGATAAATCTACCTCTTAAGCTTCAGCATAAGAAAATTTTTTCTTGCGAGGCGCTAAGATTATTTTTGTAAATCTGCCTACGCTGAAGCTCCGGAAGGCAAGCTGGTTACTGCCGATAATAATCTCACTCAACCGCTTTCAGGTCTTTCAGACGCTGAAAGGGTTTTAACCTGCTTCCTGCCGCTGGCTACTGCTGCTAATCGCTCAAACACTGTCAGGACCTTCGGACGCTTAAAGCCTGCCTGCCAACCACGGCTGGTAAACCGGCAGGCAGTGGTTCCTCCAAACTCGGTCGCTTCACCGCTTTTGCTATGAGCTTTAGACTACTTACTATTTACTATCTACTAATTACTGCTTACTGCAGCTATTAATTTCACTCAACCTCTTTCAGGCCTTTCAGACGCTGAAAGCCTGCCTGCCCGGCCACAGCTGGTAAACCGGCAGTCAGGGTTTCCTCCAAACTTGGTCGCTTCACCGCTTTTGCTATGAGCATCTTGCTCAACCGCTTTCAGGTCTTTCAGACGCTGAAAGGGTTTTAACCTGCTTCCTGCCGCTGGCTACTGCTGCTAATCGCTCAAACACTGTCAGGCAGGTGACGCAGATTTAACTAATTTTCACTGATATAAATTATTTTTAAAATCTGTGTTAATCTGTTTAATCTGTGTATGCAGTATGCATCTGTGTTCTATTATTAAATCTGTGTTCTATTATTGGCTATTGCCGCTATTAATTCCACTCAACCTCTTTCACCCCTTTCAGACGCTGAAAGCCTGCCTGCCCGGCCACAGCTGGTAAACCGGCAGTCAGGGTTTCCTCCAAACTTGGTCGCTTCACCGCTTTTGCTATGAGC
>JASGMZ010000038.1 GCA_030156305.1 Bacteroidales bacterium
ATATGGTTCGGTTCCATATAATGCAGGCATATAATATCGATTATTATTTTCAGAATAACTACGGTTAGCGGTCAGGTCAATTTTTAATCCACGAACCGGTTCCAGGGTAACCCTAATATTTAAATTTTCATTATGGGTCATTAAATACGGTTTATTAAGCGTAGTGTCTTGTGTGTACCAACCATTTTGAATGGCTTTTATTGCAAAATTTTCTTCTTGCCAACCTAAAATATAGGGCCAGCCCGGAGCCGTAACATTATTATATGATTTCATTCCCAACAGATTAGTAGAAGGTTTATATCCCGGCATACTTGATCCTTCCGTTATGGTATAAGATACAGATACATTTTTTATCGACATGAGTAACCTTGCTGTATTCTCTGCAATAAATATGAATGGATTTTCTTTTTTCTCAATACGTCCTTCAACTATAATCGATCCATTATCAATATCTCTATCAGGCCGGAACCGTATTTTACGTTTGGAAACCACCTCCCACTCTCCTTTCACTTCTTCTCCCTCCGAATCGGTAACGACAACACGGGTAATATCTTCGGTCATTAAATCATGATAAATGGACCGGGAACGGCCTTCTCTAAACCAAACATCAGGATCCTGATATTCAACATCTTCATATTCTATTTCTTTTCGTGATCCTCTGCGATTGTATTTCTGATTTATTTGCTTCAGAAATCCAACTTTATTATAAAGATTCACCATATTGGCCTGTCCATTGAGTTGGATTGTACTCGAGTTTCGAATATTGTTCCCGAGATCATACTCGCTGTCTTTTTTTAACATTGGCCCGGCATCCCAATTATAGGTTGCATTATATCTTGCATTAACGCTTGTCCAATCCAGTAATGGGATTTTATTTATCGGTACCCGGTAGGTAGCATTAATATTATGATAATACTGGGTATTCCGGCCAAAGTTTAAAATATTATTCCACACCGAATCTCTCCAATGTTCATAAGTATCTCGATTTTGTTTATCTACTTCACCATAAGGTTCGTCAATTCGTGCAATATTCGTAGCTGAAAAATCGAGTTTTAACGAGCGGGTGATATCCCATTGCAAATTGTAATTACGATTCCAAACAAATTCTTTATCATAAGTTGGCTCAATAATAATCTCCGGATTATAAATATTTCTTGTTTTATTGCTTTGATATTTCCGAAACATATCGGTTCTAAAAGAAAAGCTCGAAGGCATATAATTAAAGTTAAAATCTTTAATTAATGCCAGTGCTTTCCAATTAAGGATACCTTTGGCTTTACGGAAAGGAGTAATTGTTTTAGGACGTGTGTTATAAATGTAGGAAAAGGCCCCTCGGTAGTTTTTTAATATATCATATTCGGTATTGATATCGCGGGCAAAAATTTCTGAATAAGAATAACTCAGTGAAAAGTTTGCCGGATCGTATATTCGTGGTTTTTCACCACGTTTATTGATTTTAACATTTGTAAAGTTTAAGCTTTTGCGTTGGGTGTAATCCTGAGCAATATTCTTTATCGAATCTTTTTCAGCTTTTGAATCTGCATTTTTTATCGCCTCATCAAGAGAAACATCGGGATCTAAAGGGTTATATTGTGGATTAATAAACGATTCGGAATATCCGGCATACATAGGGATACTTACTTGAGCTTCGGCAGGGAAAAATTTTCCTAAATCTAAGTTTGTAGAAACATCGTATTCAATAATTTCCTCTTTGCTTCGTTCATTTACTTTTTTCTCAATACTTCCAAATCCCGGGGTACTGATATTTCCGGAAAGGTTTACCATACCCAAATCGGCTAATCGCGTTGAAAGGCGGCCCCGGGCAGCCCATCCTCCTTCTTCTTTAAAATCAGTCAGTCGAAGCTCATTTACCCAAATTTCTCCTGATTTTATCATCCCATCATCGGGAGAAATAATATTATTCTGTTTACTTGGATTTCGAACACCAATCATGATGGTTACTACATTGCTTAGGTTTGGATTTCCACGAACCGATAAACGTTTACGATTATCTTTATATACCGAATAAATAGTATTAACAGAAATAGAAGAATTAGCCCTACGCATTTCATCATTACGTGCTTGTTTTACCTGAACAAGTTCATGCAGAATAATCTCAACATTATTTTCTTCAGGCCAAACGGTAAACCGGTCTAAATCACCATAATTCCCAGGTTGGGTAACCTTAATCGGGATTTCATATTCATAATAATTGTTTTTATAATCGGTACCCAATCTTACAAAGATTCTTAAATCTTCATCTTCCAGGATTTCATTTTCAAGGGCTTCGGCATGCACAAACATTTTTAGTTTTTCATATTCGCGCATATCCATATTAATAGTTTTATACGCTGCCCTGGCATCACCATCGTCAAGATCACGTACTCTTAGAACCATTGATTGCTCGTTTAACTGGCGTAATTGGGGGTTTGTAGGATCAATCACACGATCTACACCCGGAGGCAATACATAGTTGTTATTTTCTTCGATATTTACCGATGAAATATCGAGCGTTCCATTGGAAAGTTCTGGTGTAGATAATCCTTCCTGCCCCTCCATAAGACTTAAATTATACTTTCGCCATTCACCACGAACCAAATCAAATTTGGCAAACCTTAAAATTACACTATCCGAAAACTCTTTCATAAACATACGCATAAAGCGTATAGATTTAAAATCCTGAATACCACCAATCGTTTTTTCAGGTTCACGAATAGGAATTCTAAATTGATACCAGGTAATATCTACATTTTTTTCACCATTGGGAAGATTAACATTATGCCCTTTTTTCTTATCCACAATATAATTCTGTCCAATTTCCATTCGTTCGGGCCGAAGTTCAACTTTATACTGAAAATAACTTTCGGTTTCGCTAAGGGTTTTGTCGCGGTTAATATCTTCGGTATCGGGCCTTTTAGTAGCAATCTCAGATGCTTCTCCGGTAGAATTTCCTTCCATGCCATTGTAATTTTTATAGCGGTCGAGAATACTTAATTGTTGAGCATCATAATCGTCTCCCCGGTAATAATGATAATCATCAGCAGAGGGATCATTAATAAAATTTTCGTAAGCTTCATCGGTTAAAACCGATTTCAGGTTTTCGAGATATGCCTCGAAAAAACTTTGTTCGTCTCCGTTTTCCAATCCATCAATTCCCACATCCTGATTTTCACGTCCTACGTCGAAAGCTTCAACCGTAAAATCATTTCTGGGCACTCTACCCCAAACAGTAGTATCAACACCAGTGATTTCTTCGGTATCGGGTAGTCCATCTTCAAAACTTTTTCTTGAATCACGTAAAATATCTTCCGATACATTTCCCAGATTAAAGTATAAAGAACCTCCATTGGTATTGGTAGAATCATAAACAAAGGGGTCCATCAACCAGAATTCTATATACTCCACATTAGCTGCTTCGAAGTCGGTAGTAGGCAATTCTCGCATAATACCCCCCCATCTTTCTTCAGGATTTCTTAACCTTCCATCAGGATTTATCCCCCCAAAAATTGGGTCGGTGCCATCATCATAATTATAAGGGCCTCTTTCATCAGGATAATAGGCAACGTTTAAAACCCGCAATGCTGTGGGTACCGTTGTTTCTGATTCTTTATTAGGAAAAATCTCTTTTTCGTAAATCTCCCGCACAAAATGGTTGGATTGTTGCTCAACATCACTTTTAATATGTCCGGGAGTTAACGAATTATTTCGTAAAAATAGCGGATCAATTACATACCAGGCAATCTTAGCGCGATTTTTCCCATAGGCTAAATCATTTAATAAAGAAGCCTCAGGAAAAATATCCGGCTGCCCCTGCGGGGCACTGGAAATTACCCAGGTATTAAAACTTTTTAAATCAAGCGAGGTTTCGCTCCCCTCAAAATCATCTATATAGGCATTTCCTTCTTTTTCAATGGCCTTGGAGTGCCCGGGGATTAAATGAGCAAACTCAGCATCAAACATAATGGATGATGTTTCTTTGGTTTCGAGAAAGGGTAATTTATCCACTAAACTTGTGATAAACTGAGATTCGGTTTGGTAGGCTGTATTTAAGCCCCAAATAGTATTTGAAATTGGTTCCTCTCCAAAAGCAACTTTCTGTGTAAGCGGCCGTTCGGTTAGATTTAAGATGGTAGCACCAATATTAAAATTATCGGCAACCTGATAATTCAGGTGTGTTCCAAACAGTGTTTTGGTCTGAATACTATATAAAGCCTGACTTTCGAGAGATATTTGTAAAGGAGTGCCTGATTCTAATAATCCTTCATTAATAATTTTTACACGGCCCAAATTATAATCAACGGTATAATCAATATTTTCGGTTAATTTCCGCCCTCCGGCGGTAACAATTACAGATCCCTGTGGAATATTAAATGCATTAAGGGCAATATCTGAGCTTGATGCTGATTTATATTCACCTCTTAATTTAAATTTATTTTTATCGGCTACCAGGCGGGCATAAGTTAAGGTAGTGTCATAAAGTTCCTGAAAAACATATTTATCAGCAATTCTTTGCTCAGCATCAGAATCCCCAAATTGATTCCTCAAATATTTGCCAAAAGGCTGCAGTACAGGGAAAATTACACGCCCGTTAGAGGCATTAATCGTAACTCCATTGATAAAATCGAAACGCCCATCGGGAATAGCATCGCTTTGCTTGTTTAAATTATCAAGATTAAGCACTTTTAATAAAATCTGTTTATTAATTTTACCTTCCGGGATATAGTTCAAAGCATTCCCTGTTTTATCATCCTGATATAAAATATCAAGCACAAAATCCTCACTATTCACTTGATATGCCCCAATAGCATAAATATTTTTCATCATCAAATCCCAGGTGGGTAACGAAGGTGTTAAATTAGTACCCTTGAGTAATTTTGCTATCAAAAATTCTTCGGATGTAATCCCATCGGTAGAAAAATCTCCAACCTGGAATCTTTGTCCTCCCATATCATATTCATAAGCTACCGCTAAAATTTCATCGGAATTAAGAGCGGTATTTAACGAAATATATCCTAATTGTTCATTAAGTTCATATTCGTTGGGTTTCAACTTCCTTGCGCTTCCAATTTTTTCATAATCCTGGCCTGGCAGATAATTATAAGTACTCCAGCTTTGTAAGGCCTGGTTGATGTTATTAAAATCTCTAACAGGTAATTCGGCTAAAATCTTATTATAAAGCTCGTTGGTGCTATTGGAAGGGTAAGGGCTAACAATTGTAGCCGGATTAATTATATCGGGCTGCGCGTAAACATTATCGCCACTTTCGCCGAGGTCTAACAATGCCAAAACATTCCGGTTTTCTTCATTATTATTGGCTTTATTGGTTACCCAAACTTCGATCTTGGTAATTGTAAACGGAGACTTAATTACAGGCAACTCTTCTAAGGCTTTATTATAGTTATCTTTAAAATATTGTGATAAGAAAAAATGCCTGTTGGCGTCATATTCATCGGCTTTAATCTCAAAATATTGCGTTTGTGCCCCTCCTTTTACTTCAATAACCTTTGTTTCCCCTTTTTGTTGTGAAAATACACTGGAAACAGTTAGCCTCCCAAACTGCAGCTCTGTTTTAACACCAAATAAACTCTGGCTACCGGTAATTAGCGATCCCGGTAAAGGTAAGGTAACATTACCTGCTTCAATTCGTTTGATAATCTCATCCTCTTTTCCAATGTATTCGAGTTTGGTTTGATTTTCAAAATCAAAAGTTGCTTCGGTGTTATAATTTACGCCGAGTTTAATTTTATCACCAATAGTACCGGTGACATTCATCATTATTTTTTCCTCGAAATCAAAAGTTGTTGTTTTTCTAAGATTTTCAGCAATGGTAGGATCTTCGGTACTGTTAATATTAATACCAAAAATTAACTCTGCCGATCCCATAGGAACAATATTAATGGCACTACTCCCAAAAAGTTTATCAAAAGCTTCGCCACCCAATCGAAGGTTGGGAAATAACCCGGTTTGTGTATCCTGCGTTTGTCCTTTTGCTCTTTGTCGCCAATAATTGCGTAATGACTGTTCAAACTGATAATCTTTATATTCTTCAAAGGTCATTCGCGAAGAGGGCTGATAATCAAACTCGCCAACTTTTTTGGAAAAAATATATTCATTGTTTTCCGGGTCGTATTCAACCGTATCTTTTATATTAGAAGGACTCGCTAACTGTAACGGAGATTGATTTTTGTCTTGAAATATGCCTGATTCCTCAAGAAGATAAGATTGCTGAACATTTATTGTGTCTGTTTGTGCGCTGGTATAAAACATCCACGTCACAATAAACAATAGAATGAATATCGGGTATTTAATATATTTTTTCAACAGCAAGATTTAACTAAACTTTAAATCATTTTAAATTCTTTTTAGAGACTCTTTAACTAAATCTTCCACTGTAAGATCTTTTTGCTCTTTAAGAATATTATTGATTAATTTATCCACTTTAGCTTTTGGAAATCCTAACATAACTAAAGCAGATAACGCTTCGTCTTTAATTGTATTGTTTAAAGTAGAAATAATTTGTTCGTTATCACCCGTTTTTCCTACTTTATCTCTTAAATCAACAATAATACGTTGTGCAGATTTTGCTCCTATTCCTTTAATACTTTTTAATAAATGAACATCCCCTTGTATAATTGCATTTTGAATTTCTTCAGCACTAAGGGATGATAACATCATTCGAGCAATATTTGCTCCTACTCCGGAAACAGAAATTAAATGCAAAAAGATATCTCGCTCCTTTTTCTCAAAAAATCCGTAAAGTTGATGTGCATCTTCACGAATAACTTCATAAATATATAGTTTGCACTGTTCTTTCCCTGTAACCTGAGAATACGTATTTACAGATATATTTATAAAAAATCCTATTCCTGAATTTTCTAATACTATGTATGTTGGATAAATTTCTTTTATTTCTCCGGTAATATATTCGTACATATTGCTTTTTTATAATAAACGATAAAAATACATAAAAATTGAGTGCATAAAAATTCTGGTAAAATTATTTTATGTATAGGTTCTGGCAAAATAAATCATCCATTTTTAAATTTAAAATTTAAAATGTACTTTTGATTAAATTAACACCTAAAAATGGCATTAAAAATAAACATAAGCATACTATTGAGTTTTATATTTATTTGTCATGCCTCGTTTTCACAGATAAATCAACCTGGTTTGCCTCACAATATTTATCATCCCAAAAACAGTATTCCCTCCATTATTTTACCTCCTGTTGAAACAGAAAAATTATTAGAAGAAGATTTTATTTTCGAAGAATCGGGATTAAAACCCTTTCGATTTGCACAAATGATTGTAACGGATATTTCTCCCGAAACTTGTGGAACATGGGACACGTTAGATAATGGTGATAAATTATGGCAATTAAAAATTAGTTCGCCCGGAGCTTTTTCTTTAAGTGTTGTTTTTGATTATTTTAAAGTTCCTCAAGGGGCAAAACTTTTTATTTATAATCTTAAAAACCAACATATTTTAGGAGCCTTTACGGCACAAAATAACAAAAAAAGCAAAACTTTAGCTATTGCTCCGGTAAAAGGAGATGAAATAATTATTGAATATTTTGAACCCAGGGATGTTAATTTTACTGGCGAATTACATATTTCATCTGTCGGGCATGATTACAAAAACATATTTAACCTGTTTAACGATAATGAAAAAAATTTTGGTGCCTCAGGTAGTTGTAATGTAAATATCAATTGCCCGCAGGGTGATAATTGGCAAACCATAAAAAAATCTGTATGCAAAATTACATTTAATGGCTTCCTTTGCTCTGGAGCGTTGCTTAACAATACCCGAAATGATGGAACTCCTTATTTACTAACGGCTAAACATTGTATTGATAATGCTTATGATGCTGAGAACGCAATTTTTTATTTTAACTATGAAAGTCCCAACTGTGATAACATTAATGGAGATAACACTCAAGCGCTTTCAGGTTCAACGATTAAAGCCACGCCCCTCGATAAAACCCTGGATTTTACTCTACTTGAATTATCAGAAATGCCACCTCCCGAATATTCGCCCTATTATGCCGGTTGGAGCAGAGATTTTGCTGATCCCTCAACGGTTACATCCATTCATCACCCAAGTGGTGATATAAAAAAAATAACTATTGCGAATAACGGAGCTACCACTGGAAACTTTGGAGGTGTATATACTCCAAATAGCCATTGGTGGATTGAAGCCTGGGATATAGGAACAACAGAAGGAGGATCGTCGGGCAGCCCATTGTTTGATCAAAATCAACGAATTATTGGAGATTTAACAGGCGGGGAGGCTAGCTGTAATTATAATTTTAACGACTACTACCAACAGTTCCACCGATCATGGCAGGATTATCCTGATCCCGGGCAACAATTAAAAACCTGGCTGGATCCGGATAGTACAGGAATTTTATTTACTGACGGATATCTACCTTATGATACTATCCCATCGCATCTTAAAGCATGGGTTGAAGATACACTTGTTAATCTGAAATGGAACGAGATTGTTAACCATGAAAACCTTAATACCTTTTATATTTATCGAAATAATGTAAAAATTGATTCAACAACTAACATATCCTATACCGACTCTACTACTTTTATTGATTCAACATATCAGTATCAGGTAACGGCAAAATTTTGGCCCCCTGATAATAACGAATCAGCTGCTTCTAATAAAGCATATATTAAAAGAGTGGATACACTCACTCCTTTTTATGAAACCTTTGAGGATTCTGCTAATGTTTTTAATCGTTGGTACGAAGAGAGAACAAATGATACCGTTGGTTGGCTTATTCAAACCGGAGGTGAAACAGAAGTTTTAGATACTGCTTTTGAGGGTGATTTTAATGCCTATTTTCAAAATAACAATTCAGAATCATCCAGGTTAGTTTCTCCAATATTAAACTTATCTAATGGAGAACATTATTTACTTAATTTTTATCTTCATAATCCATCTAATCATGATGAAGTACACCAGTTAGATATTTTATATAAAGAAACGGATTCATTAAATTGGAAGATTATCCGTAGCTATAATACTGATATTTCTGCATGGCAGAAAAAACAAGTTCCTTTACCCAACTTATCGAGCAACTATCGCATTGCTTTTAAAGCCATTGGATTAAACGGATACGGAATAAGCATTGATAGTATCTCTATTATAGAAGACTTTGATCATATTGACCCACAAATTATTATATTGTCGGACACTTTATGTTTTAATGACAGCATTCTTATTGCAACAGACTTAGATAAGTTTTACGATTTACAATGGGATTTTGGTAAGGATGCTGTTCCTCAGCAAAATACAGGCCCAGGGCCACATTGGGTAAAATATAACACAATTGGGGTTAAAGAAATCTCATTAATGGTGAATAATACTTATGATAAAATCCAAAGAATATCAGTATATAATATTCCTGAAAAACCTTTGTTTACGGTGGAAGAAAATACGTTAACATCGAGTTCAGCAATCAACAATCAATGGTATCTCAATAATGTACCCATACCGGGCGCAACCCAAAAAACGTATACCATAGAAACCAATGGAGAGTACGCAGTAGCGGTTACAAATTTTGCAGGCTGTACTGTATTTTCTGATCAACAATATCTTGTTGTCACCAGTAATACCGATCATTTAAAAGAAATCATCCAGGAGCAAACAGAAATAAAAATTTATCCAAATCCTAACGAGGGAGAATTTACTATTGAGATAGTTTCCGATAAAACCCAATTAAAAAAGTACTTTTATAAGGTTTTAGATGTTACAGGCAGTTTAATAGACGAAGGGGCTTTACAAAGTAACCTAACCCAAATAAACCTAAAAAACAATCATGCTGGAATCTACTTTTTACAAATCATTTCAGCGGAACAAAGTAAAACGTATAAAATTCTTATAAAAAGATAGAGCTGTTTTCTGGCAGCTCTATCTTCAATGGTGTTATAAGTTAAATTACTTAACCTGATCAACAGCAAATTTCAAAGCTTCTTCAAGCAATTTTACATCAGGTTGCTGAATAAAATTATGCTGCATCATCATATCAATGGTATCCCGGGTTTGTTTAATGTCATCCATTGTTTTTTTAAATACATTATCCCGGGTTAGTTCAGTACGAGCCACGCCATTATTAATGGCTTCCATAGCTACATCTGCTGCTTCATGGGCAAACATTTCGGTTTCATCCATTTTAGGCATGATATAATCAGGATGAATACCATTTTTCTCGGCATAATTAGCCATAGAATAGGCTGCTTTTACAGCCATTTGGTCGGTAATTTTACGTGCACGAACTAAGAGAGCCCCTTTTAAAATTCCCGGGAAACCTAAAGAATTATTTACCTGATTGGGAAAGTCTCCACGTCCGGTGGCAACAATATAAGCACCAGCTTCTTTGGCGGCATACGGATAAATCTCAGGAACTGGGTTTGCACAGGCAAAAACGATGGGTTTTGTTCCCATGCCTTTTATCCATTGAGGTTTTATAACATCTGGCCCTGGTTTGCTTACAGATATTAATACATCAGCTCCCTTGAGAGCTTCTTCAACATCATTTATTTTTTTAGGGTTGGTCTTTTGGCAAAGATCCCATTTACGATAAAAGCGAGGATCTTTTTCTATATCGCTACGATCTTTATGTAATCCTCCTTTAGAATCAAATAAAATCATTTTTTCAGGATCTGCTCCTGCTTGCAAAACTAACCGTGCAATGGTTGCATTAGCTGCTCCTGCTCCGTGAAAAACAATTTTGATATCCTGTATTTCCTTATCAACAATCCGTAATGCATTAATTAATCCGGCAACAGTAACTGAACCGGTACCCTGGGCATCATCATGCCAAACAGGGATATCACACTCTTCGCGTAAAGTATCCAACACTTTATAACAATTGGGTTGAGAAATATCTTCTAAGTTAACTGCTCCAAAACTAGGCTGTAGCATTTTTACAAAGTCAATAATTTTATCCGGATCATGTTCTCCTTTATCATTATAACTATCAACACAAAGGGCAACAGCATCAATTCCGGCTAAATATTTCATTAAATAAGCTTTTCCTTCCATCACTCCTAAACCTCCTGGAGGAGTACAATCGCCATCTCCCAAAACCCTGGTTGAGTCTGAGACTACAGCTACCATATTTCCTCTGTTGGATAATTCAAATGATGCATTGTTATCATCACGGATCGTTGTGGAGATTTTTGAAACCCCCGGGGTATAATACACATTAAACCAGTTAAACCCATAAATTCCGGCTTTTGGAAGAGTTTGTATTTTCCCTCCATAGAATTTATGGCTTAATAGTGCCAATTGTTTTAAAAACAATGTTTTAGCCTTAGCTATTTGTTCCTCGGAAAAATCAGCAGGAAAAAGTTCTTCTATATTTTTCAGGGACAGATCAATTTTAGACATGGTACCTCCGTATTTAGTTTATAATTTATGGCTTAAACAATAATCAAAAATTATCTTCAAAAAAACAAAGTTTTTTAGGATAATTTAGGCATTAAATCAAAAGTAATAAATTATCTGCCTCATAAACAAAAGGATATTAAATTGCAAACTTTAAAATATGTGTTATAAAACATCAATAGAAGTTGGTATAAAAAGATAACCTCTATAAACTTTAATAAATCATCTATTCAGGATCCATATCTGATATTTCATAATGTTTCAAAGGATCTTTTGTAATTTCCATGTATTCTTTTCTATTTCTATAGATATCGCAAGCGAGATAAATAGCTTTTCTAAAAGAATCGGCAGAAGCTTTCCCCTGCCCTGCAATTTCGTAAGCTGTCCCATGTCCTGGAGAGGTTCGTATGAAATCTAACCCGGCGGTAAAATTTACTCCCGAATCAAATGCCAGTGCTTTAAAAGGAGCTAATCCCTGATCATGGTACATAGCCAAAATTGCATCGAATTTAGTAAAATTGTTGCTTCCAAAAAAACCATCGGCAGGGTAAGGCCCTAGCGCAAAAATATTTTCCTCTTTCGCTTTTTCTATGGCAGGGATAATTATATCATTTTCCTCAGTTCCTATTAATCCATTATCTCCGGCATGTGGATTTAACCCAAATACAGCAATCTTAGGTTTTCTAACTTTAAAATCCTGAATAAGAGTATGATTCATTATTCTAAGCTTATTCAAGATATTTTCTACATTCATTGCTTGCGGAACTTCGCTAATCGGAATATGTCCGGTAACCACACCAATTTTTAGGTTTTCACTTACCATAAGCATAAGCGACTCTTCAGCATTACTCTCCCTGGTCAAATATTCGGTATGTCCTGGAAATTGGAACTGTTCCGATTGGATATTGTCTTTATTTATGGGTGCTGTTACCAATACATCAATTTTCTTTTCTTTTAAACTTTTTACCGCTTGTTCAAGAGAAATAAATGAGGCTTCACCAGCAATCGGAGTAGATTTACCTAACTCAACGCGCACATTATCATCAAGACAATTAATCATATTGGCACGTTTTATATTTGCCTCATCGGCGGATTTTATATTGTTGAAACTAAAATTAGTAATATTTAAAGCTTTACGATGATAGGCAGCTACTTTTGCTGATCCGAAAACTACAGGAACACAAAAGTCAAGTATCCTATTATCCTTTAATGATTTTATAATCACTTCGTAACTAATGCCATTAATATCTCCATGCGATATACCAACAACGATTTTATCCTGAATCATATATTTTTTTTTAAGAATTTTCTATTTTAAGCAAATTTAAGAATTATTCGCTAAATTTTATCACTGGTTCTTAAAGAAGTCAAAAAACAAGCGAACACCAACCCCGGTAGCTCCAACACCTCTATAGTTGTCAGCTTTTGACAAAAAAGCAGGCCCGGCAATGTCAAGATGTATCCAGGGATAATCAACAAAGTGTTTTAAAAACATGGCAGCAGTAATGGCTCCGGCTTCTTTTCCACCAATATTTTTAATATCGGCAATATCTGATTCCAGCATTTTATCATATTCATTCCAAAGAGGAAGTTCTACAATTCTTTCATAAACATTATTGCCCGAAACTTTTAATTGATTCAAATCCTCACGAACAGTTGACATAGCAACAATGCCCAGGTTGCCAACAGCCTGAGCTGCGGAACCGGTAAGTGTAGCAATATCGATCACTAATACCGGGTTATATTGTTTTGCAAAAATCAGCGCATCGGCTAACACCAAGCGTCCTTCGGCATCTGTATTTTTTACTTCAACAGTTACTCCATTCTTAAATTGTATAATATCATCAGGGACATATGCATTGCCATTGGTTCGGTTATCGGTAGCAGGAATAAGAGCTATCACATATACCGGCACCACTGCTTTTGCCAAAGCATATAAAGCTCCTGCAACACTTGCTGCACCGGCCATATCCGACTTCATCGTATCTAAATAATTGCCGGGTTTTAAATTCATTCCCCCGGTATCATATACTATACCTTTTCCAACTAAAACATATGGATTCTTATTGATTGCATTTTTAGGTTTCCAGGTTAATACAGAAAAAGTAGGTGGATCCACACTTCCTTTATTTACCGTCAATAACCCGTTCATTTGTAAAGATTCTATTTTCTTCTTATTAAATATTTCCACCTCAAACCCTGCTAATTGACCCATTTTCTCAAATTCATTGGCCAATTGTACAGCATTAAGGTTGGCAACCGGTTCATTTACCAAATCACGAGTGTAATACATCGCCTGTAATAAAATATTAAGCTGGGCGACTTGTTCATCGGTAATGGGAGAACTAAAAATTTTTATCTCTTTAAGTGGGTTTCTTTTCTCCGCTTTATTTGTCTGATATTTTAAAAACTGATAATGCCTTAATCCTAATCCTTCGATAAAAGCCAAGGTAAGCGCAACCTTTTCACTCAAATCTACAACCAATATTTCTTCGTGTTTATGCTCCCTTAAATCTTTATACAGATCTCCGGCTGCCCTCCTTAACTTTTCTTTTAGAGAAGCTATCTCTTTATCTGAATCAATAATATAGATATATGACCATTTAAAATAGGAATTGATGTTAACCTGCTTTTTATCTTCGGCAATTTGTCTTTTTATATACTCAAATTCGGTAGGTGAAAAAGAATAGTCTGTTAATTTTTCAACATTTGTGGTAAGGTATATTACCGGCAAATCAATTTGAAACGCTTCGGTTTTAGTGATTCTTATTTCCATCATTGAACAACATTAAGGATAATTTGTAAAGTTAATAAATTTGGTTCAGGTAATCATATTAATATCATTCACAGAATTGATTATTTTTGCATTTAAATAATTCATTACATGGATAGAAATAAACTTTATAAAAAGGCCATAAACCTTGATTTTTTAACAGTTGATGAAGGGCTTTTGCTATATAACAATGCTCCGCTGGATGAGTTAATTTTTATAAGTAACACTTTACGACAATATCAACACCCTGGAAATATTGTCACCTGGCAAATCGACCGTAATGTTAATATTACCAATGCCTGCATATCACAATGTAAATTTTGTAATTTTTACCGTAAACCCAACGATAAAGAAGTTTATATAACCTCCATTGATGAATATAAGACGAAAATTGATGAACTATTTACATTAGGAGGCCATCAATTATTATTACAGGGAGGGTTACACCCTAAATTGAAATTAAATTTTTATACCAATTTATTCAAAGAATTAAAAACCCTTTATCCTGAGTTAAAATTACATGCTTTAGGCCCTCCTGAGATTGTCCATTTGTCCAGGCTTGAGAAAAAGAGTTATAAAGAGGTTCTGGAAAATTTAATGGATGCCGGATTAGACAGTTTACCAGGGGCAGGTGCCGAAATCTTATGCGACAGAGTAAGGAAAAGCATATCGCCCGGAAAAGCAAACACACAGCAATGGCTCGATGTTATGAGAGAAGCGCATAAACTAAACATGGTGACTTCGGCCACGATGATGTTCGGGCATGTTGAAACCAAAAGAGAACGTTTGGAACATTTAGCAGCCATTCGCCAGGTTCAATCGGAAAAACCCAAAGATGCTCCGGGTTTTTTAGCTTTTATTCCATGGACCTTTCAGGATGAAAACACCGTTTTAAAAAACCAAATGGGTGTTAAAAACAGTGTCACTTCGGAAGAGTATATCCGAACCATTGCCATATCACGAATTATGTTACCCAATATCAAAAATATCCAGGCATCGTGGCTTACCATAGGAAAAGATATTGCACAAATATGTTTGCATGCAGGGGCTAATGATTTTGGTTCCATCATGATTGAAGAAAATGTGGTATCATCGGCTGGCGCCGATTATACATTTGATGCAGAGGGTATTCAGGCAGCCATACGCGAAGCAGGATTTAAACCTCAACTAAGAAATCAGCAATACGAGTTTATTGACTACATAAAGGAATAAATAAAAAAGGTTTTGTTTAATTCCAAACAGCTTGTAAATGAATATCAAAAATCAATACCGAATTTGCAGGGATGGTTTCCTGATCTTTATTTCCATAAGCCAAGGTTGAAGGAACAAAAAGTTGGCCTTTCCCGCCTTCATTAAATAATTGCAGTCCCTCTTTCCATCCTTCAATAAATTCATATACATAAAGAGTAATAGTCCCACTATCAAAAACATCTCCGTTAAGCAATTTCCCTGTATATGCCACAGTAACTCTGGATTGTAAATCTGGCTTTGACCCTGTTCCTTGTTCTTCAATGATATAATATAATCCGGATTCAGTAGATTGTGCGGTTAAATCATTTTCCAGCAAATAATTTTCAATGAGTGCAATGTCTTTTTTTAACTGTGCTTCAGCATCATAATCATCTTCATCACATGCAACAAAAAATATAATCGGAAGAAAGAAAATAACAATTTTTAAAAATTTCATTGTAAAATCATTTAAAAGTTTGCTTGTAAAGATATGTATTTGTTCCATTAAATAATTGTTAATCCTAATTTTTAATTGCTTTTTCTATTTATTTATCTTTGTTCAACAAACAAAACGGGAATGCAAAAAAAGGAACAACGAAATATTGTTATCCAGAAAGCCAGTGAAAACAATTTAAAAAATATTAGCTTAACCATTCCGCATCATCAAATAACCTGTATTACAGGAGTTTCAGGGTCAGGGAAATCATCGTTAGTATATGATGTTATTTGTAAAGAAAGCCAGCGCCGGTATTTCGAATCTTTTTCCTCGTATGCCCGCCAGTTTTTAGGTAAAATGAGC
>JASGMZ010000039.1 GCA_030156305.1 Bacteroidales bacterium
TTATAATTCTATTTATATCTCCATCCTTTAGCTACAGCCAAAAATGGAAGCTAACCCGACAAGAATTAATCGGGGGTATCGGATTAACTAATTATTTTGGAGATATTGGTGGAGCCGAAGATCCCGACGCTTCAGTTATATTAGATATTGATTTTGCATATACCCGGCCTAATTTGATGATTGGATACCGATATAAGTTAACAGAAAGACTTGCAGCAAAAGGTAGTTTAACCTATGCTAATTTTTTTGGCTCTGATGCCGGTTCAAAAAATGAAGCAAGAAACTATGCATTTTCCTCAAATCTAATTGAGTTATATGGGCATGTTGAATATCATATCACTAAAGAAAAGCAATTAATAACTTATTCAACAATGGCATTGCGAAGTGGCTTAAAAAAATTAAATGCTGCAGTTAATGTGTATGTTTTCGCCGGTTTAGGCGGATCCTATTTTAAGCCAAAAGCAAAAGATGACTTTATTGGAAGTGAACGATTTAATGATAGTAAAAACTTAACACTTGTTTTCCCTGTGGGTATAGGAGCAAAATATCCTATCCGCAGCGATCTTTATATTGGCATGGACCTTTCAGCCCGTATCACAACAACTGATTTTATTGATGGTTTTAGTCCTGATGCATCAGATTTTAATGATTTATACTATTTAACAACAATATACGTTTCATATAAAATTAAGCCAAAGAGCAGAAGACCAAATATTCGATATTAGTTTTTTTATATGAAAAAAAATATATTGTTATTAATTTCTATCCTATGGGGAGTAGTTGTATTTTCACAGAGCAAGACTGAACTTGGATTGTTGTTGGGAACTTCTTATTATCAGGGTGATATAAATTCTTCAAGATTATTTTATGCTCCTTCACCAGCGTTGGGGCTGCTTGTAAAATACAATTTTAGCGATCATTTAACATCAACCCTTAAATCATCTTATGGAAAATTAAAAGGAGATGATGCAGACTTCTCGGATATTGAGAATCAGCTACGGGGAGCTTCATTTTCCACCTCTTATTTTGATGTTTCGATGATGTTGGAATTCAATTTCTTTCCTTACAATAGCTCAGGGTATATTGAAAAAAATAAAAAAAGGTTCTCTCCGTTTATGTTTGCCGGAGTTGGAGTAAATTATTTATTTCATTCGGGAGGTTTTGAAAATCCTGTTACAATTCCTTTTGGATTAGGAATTAAATATAATATCTTTGAGCGCTTAACTATTGGTGTTGAATGGAGTTATAGTAAAACATTTGATGACCAGGTTGATGGAGTGCTAAATATTCAGGACGAAGCGAACACACCAATCATACATAATGATGATTGGTACTCGTTTTGCGGTGTTTTTGTAACCTACAAAATATTTAGAGATAAAATTGATTGTCCGACATATGATGATTGACCCATGGATTTAAAAGAAAAGATTGATAAGAGTAAACTGCCGAAGCATATTGCGATTATAATGGATGGAAATGGCAGATGGGCACAAAAAAAAGGAAATTCCAGAATCTTCGGGCATAAAAATGGCGTAAAAGCTGTTAAAGAAACGGTTGAAGCAGCTGGCGAACTGGGCGTTAAATATCTTACTTTATATGCTTTTTCTACCGAAAATTGGAAAAGGCCCAAACAAGAAGTAGATGCCTTAATGTCTCTTTTAGTAGCGACAATTAATTCCGAAACCGATGCACTAATTAAAAATAATGTTCGTTTATTGACTATTGGCGATATAGATGATTTGCCTCATGATGTGAATAGAAATTTACAAGAGTTAAAAGAAAAAACAGCTAAAAATACCGGGTTGTCCTTAATTCTGGCGCTTAATTATAGTGCTCGATGGGAAATTTTAAACGCGATAAAAAATATTTTGAGTCAAACACATAAACAACCCGTTAATTTTGAAAACATAGACAATGATTTTTTTGAACAATATTTATATACAAGTGGAATACCAGACCCTGATTTGCTGATTAGAACAAGTGGGGAATATCGAATAAGCAATTTTTTGCTTTGGCAGATTGCTTATACCGAATTATATTTTACTGACGTTTTGTGGCCTGATTTTAGAAAAAATGATTTATACCATGCAATATTAGACTATCAGAAAAGAGAACGACGTTTTGGTAAAATTAGTGAACAAATAAAAAAGTAGTTAAATTTAAACGTATTGAAGCAGAATGTTAAAAAAGATTTTACCGTTTATAATCCTTTCAATTTTTACTATTCAAATCATTGCTCAGGATATTAATTACGCTTCGTTACCCGTTGCTAATTATCAAAAACCTGAAGAGTATATCATTAAAGATATCTCCATTGCCGGGATAAAATATTTAGATGAAAATATTCTTGTTAACCTTTCAGGATTAAGTGTAGGACAAAAAATTACAGTCCCTGGGGACGATATCACCAACGCTATTCAGAAATTATGGAATCAGGGGCTCTTCTCTGATGTAAAAATATCCGTAACAGACGTGGTGCTTGATAGTATATCTCTCGAAATCTTTTTATTGGAAAGAAACAGACTCTCGGACTTAGAAATTTATGGTTTAAAAAAATCGAAAGAAAAAGATATTCGCGAAAAGCTGGAACTCAAAAGAGGAGCTCAGATAACAGAAAATATTATTAATAGAACCGAAACAACCATTCTGGATTACTTAAAAGAGAAAAAATTCCTTAATGCAACGGTCGATATCGTTCAAGTTGATGATACCACTACACAACTTAATAATGTTAAATTAAAAATTTATATTGATCCGGGGGAAAAAGTAAAAATTGATGATATAAATTTTATAGGGAATACTGTATTTTCGGATGGTAAGTTGCGAAGAACCATGAAAGAAACCAAAAAGGTTAATTTAAACTTTTTTAAACCTTCCAAATTTATTAAAGACCTGTATGAAGATGATAAAGAAAAAATTATAGCTGAATATAATGCTAAAGGATATAGAGATGCAGAAATAATTAGAGATAGTGTTTATGAAGTAAATGAAAAACGTTTAGCCATTGATATTGAAATTAATGAAGGGGATCAATATTTCTTTCGTAACATTGATTGGGTAGGAAACACCAAATATTCAACCCGATTGTTAAATGCCGCATTAAAAATAAAAAAAGGTGACCCTTATGATATCGAAATGCTTAACGAGCGTTTAAATATAGCCGATGATGCCGTAAGTAACTTATATCTTGATCATGGATATTTATTTTTTAACGTTACTCCAACGGTACAATCCATTGAAAACGATTCGGTAGATATTCAATTACGGGTATATGAAGGGAAACGAGTACGTTTAAACAAAATAAGTATTGCAGGAAATACCAAAACAAACGAACATGTTATCCGAAGAGAATTATACACTCGTCCCGGGCAACTTTTTAGTAAGGCTGATATTATCCGTTCGCAAAGAGAATTAGCTCAATTGGATTATTTTGATCCCGAACAATTTGGAATTGAACCTACCAATATTAATCAAGCCGAAGGAACGGTTGATTTGGATTATTCTGTCGTGGAGAAATCTACGGATCAATTAGAAGTTTCCGGAGGTTGGGGGGCTGGTATGTTCGTTGGAACATTAGGATTGCGATTTAGCAATTTTTCAGCACGAAAATTATTTGAAAAAGATGCATGGAGGCCAATCCCATCAGGTGATGGACAAACCTTAAGCTTAAGAGCTCAAACCAATGGACAATATTATTCAGCCTATAGTTTTAGTTTTGTTGAACCCTGGTTTGGCGGTAAAAAACCCAACTCCTTTTCTGTTTCTGCTTATTATAGCATTCAAAAAACTACGAATTACTTTTATGAGGTTGGTGACGAGTATCTCAAAATTCTTGGTGCATCCATTGGTTTAGGGCAAAGATTAAAATGGCCGGATGATTATTTTACCATTTCAAATTCAATTTCTTATCAAAAATATAGCTTAAACGATTGGGGTGGTTTTATTATCAATAATGGCGATGCAAATAACCTTAGCTTTACCACAACTTTTGCACGGAATTCAACCGACCAGATTATTTATCCTCGTTCAGGATCTTCATTTTCATTATCATTACAATTTACACCCCCTTATTCAGTGTTTAAAGAAGATAACTTTTGGTCTTTATCATCCACAGAGCAGGAAAATATTGAGAATGAAGTACCTGCCCAATACGAAGATTGGGATAGTTATACCGATGCGCAACAAAGTACACTTATTCAGAATGCAGTGAATGAAGAGATAAATTTGCGTAAATTTAATTGGGTAGAATACCATAAATGGAAATATAAAGGATCCTGGTTTCTTAAAGTTTGGGATGATTTAGTTTTAGCTACAAACACAGAATTTGGTTATCTGGGTTATTATAATAAAGATATTGGTTATACTCCATTCGGGAGATTTAATTTAGGAGGAGATGGCCTTTCAGGATATAGTTTGTATGGCGTTGAGACCATCGCCTTACGAGGCTATGAAAATGGCTCACTTACCCCTCGGGATGAAAATGGCAATGATGCAGGTAATGTGTATGAAAAGATTAATTTTGAATTACGTTATCCTGTAGCGTTAAAACCACAGGCTACGGTTTATTTACTTGCTTTTGTTGAAGCAGGTAATGCCTGGTCTGATATCAAGAATTATAATCCTTTTCAAATAAAAAGATCTGCTGGTATTGGTTTACGTGCATTCTTGCCAATGTTTGGATTATTGGGGGTTGACTGGGGTTATGGGTTTGATGATATCCCTGGCATGGAAGATGCGAATGGAAGTCAGTTCCACTTTGTTATTGGCCAACAATTTTAATACATCAAAAGGGAAGCTATGAAACGAAGTACATTTTTTATTTTACTTTTTATGGTGCCAATGATAAGTTTTGGCCAGAAATTTGCTTTCGTTGATACCGAGTATATCTTAAGCAATATTCCTTCATATAAAGCAGCTCAGGATAAATTAAATAATTTATCTGTTGAATGGCAAAAAGAAATTGAAGAGGAATATGCTAAAATAGAACAGATGTATAAGGATTTTCAAAGCGAGAAAATTTTGTTAACGAATGAAATGATAAAACAAAGGGAAGCAGAGATATTAGCTGAAGAAAAATCAGTAAAAAATTTGCAACGGAAGTACTTTGGCCCCAACGGGGAGTTATTTAAAAAACGCGAAGAACTTATAAAACCTATACAAGACGAAGTATATGCTGTTATTCAGGATATAGCCCAATCAGGAAATTATGCCATAATTTTCGATACGGCTACAGGATCAAATATATTGTTTACCGATCCAAAATATGATAAAAGTGATGAAGTACTTGAAAAATTAGGGTATAAAAAATAATTTTATAAATTTGTACATAACTAAAAAAGAAGAACTTATGAAAAAGTATTTAGGAATATTATTAATCGGTGTAATGTTTTCAATTTCAGGAGTATATGCTCAGAAAACAGATTATAAATTTGGACATATCAATTCTAATGATTTGCTATCGGTAATGCCCGAAAGAGATAGTGCAAGACAAGAATTACAGAACTATAGCCAAATGCTTCAGCAGGAAATGGAAGCTATGCAGGTGGAATATCAAAAAAAGGTGAATACTTATTTGGAAAAACAAGAGACCTATTCTGAATTAGTTCGCCAATCAAAAGAAAGTGAAATTCAAGAGATGCAACGACGCGTTCAGGAGTTTCAGACTACAGCTCAGCAAGACCTGCAACGAAAAGAGCAGGAATTGTTTCTGCCCATTATGGAAAAAGCTGAAAATGCTATTCAAAAAGTAGCAAAAGCTAATGGCTTTACCTATGTTTTTGATTTAAGCGCAGGAAGTGTGGTTTATTTTTCAGAACAAAGCATAGATATTCTGCCCTTAGTTAAGAAAGAATTAGGTATTGAATAATTTATTCACTTAAAATCTTTTTGGCCATCTTTAAAATGTTGAAGATGGTCTTTTTAGTTATCATTTAAAAATGAATGATGCTCGTCCGATAGGTATTTTCGATTCAGGAGTTGGTGGTTTATCTGTATGGAAAGAAATTGTAAAATTATTGCCAAATGAGTCAGTTGTATATTATGCTGATAGTGCAAATTGCCCATATGGCTCCAAATCCAAACAGGAAATCATCGAATTAGCCAAACGGAATGTTGATTTTTTACTCCATAAACAATGTAAATTAATTGTGGTGGCCTGTAATACTGCCACAGCTGCTGCCATTGATGATTTAAGAAAAGAATATACAATATCTTTTATAGGTATGGAGCCTGCGGTAAAGCCTGCATCATTGCATTCGAAAACAAAAAGTATTGGTGTATTAGCAACAGAAGGTACATTTAATGGAAGATTATATCAGCAAACAACCAAACGTTTTGCAAAAGATGTGAAAGTTAATATTAAGGTAGGCGATAAATTGGTTGATATTGTTGAGAATAACCTGATTTTTGAAAAGGAGACCAAAGAGCATCTACAAAAACTTATTCACCCATTCATTAAAATGAATATTGATCATTTGGTGTTGGGATGTACTCATTATCCATTTTTAATGCCTGTTTTAAGAGAAGTCCTTCCCCAAAATGTAAAAATATTGGATCCAGCGCCTGCCGTTGCAAAACAAACCTATAATATCTTAAAAAAGGAAAGATTAACCCATCAAGATACAGGGAAACCCATTTATGAATTTTATACGACCGGGAATATGGATATTTTAAATAATTTTTTAAAAAAACTTACGGATAAAAAATTTTCCTTATATCAGTTATAGTTATTCGTACCAGCTGGCATACATCAAATAATTTTCGGCAATTTTATCTATCATTTCTTTTGTTTGTTTCTGATTTATCGATTTTATTCTCTTAGCAGGAACCCCACCATAAATACTTCCGGGTTCAACGTTTGTTCCGTTTAAAACAATAGCTCCGGCTGCAATTATCGAATTTTCTCCGATAACTGCATCGTCCATTATTATGGCCCCCATGCCAATAAGCACGTTGTCACGAATAGTTGCCCCGTGAATAATTACATTATGTCCTATGGAAACATTATTGCCAATATCAATAGTAGATTTTTCATATAAACAATGAAGAACCGTTCCGTCCTGGATGTTAACTTTGTTTCCTATTCGGATAGAATTTACATCACCTCTTATTACAGAGTTAAACCAAAAACTGCAATGATCACCCACAACAACATCACCAATGATGGTTGAATTATCTGCTAAAAAACAATTTTTGCCAAATTGTGGAGTGTAGTTTCTTACTGTTTTTATTAATGCCATTTTGTTAATTATAATTGATTGATTAATAGTAAATTTAAATTCATTTTAATAATGAGAAAAATCATATATTTAATATGTAAAAATTAACTGAAAAATAATTAATAATTAATTAACATTACTTAATTTTGTAAAAGAATTAAATTAATTCTATTATTATAGAAACAAACGAGGGTATAATAATAAATTTCGAAAATGCATATGAAACAGGATGCCTGTTTTATATGCATTTACATTTTGTAAAAGTCTGTTAAATAAAATCTACTAAATTAAATTATTATGAGTAAAAAAGCAGATGCCATTGAAAAAGAAGATGTCGTAATTCGGTTTTCCGGGGACTCAGGCGATGGCATGCAACTTACCGGAACATTGTTTTCTGATACCTCAGCGTTTATAGGTAATGATTTATCTACATTTCCTGATTATCCGGCTGAAATTAGAGCCCCACAAGGGACTATAGGTGGGGTTTCTGGTTTTCAGGTTCACGTTGGAAAAACAAAAGTAAGAACTCCTGGCGATTATGCAGATATTTTAATCGCTATGAACCCAGCAGCCCTTAAAGCAAATGAAAAATGGGTAAAAGATGGGGGAACTATTATTCTTGATGAAGACAGTTTTGATGAAAGAGGCTTAACAAAAGCCGGTTTCAAAACGGATGACCCTATCAAAGAAGATAAGCTTGATGGCTTTAATATCATAAAAGCTCCGATTTCTTCTTTAACAAAAGAAGCGCTTAAAGGTATGGGACTCGATCCTAAAAGTATTTTAAGGAGCAAAAATATGTTTGCCTTAGGAATGGTTTACTGGATTTTTGACAGGCCATTATCTTACACCGAAGATTTTTTTGAAACAAAATTCAAGAAAAAACCTTTGGTTATTGAAGCCAATAAAAAAGTCCTTCATGCGGGATATAATTATGCCGAAACAATGGAGCATATGGCCCCCTCTTATAAGGTAAGCCCTGGAAATATTGATAAAGGTATTTATCGAAATATTAACGGTAATATTGCAACAGCTTGGGGATTTATTGCAGCAGCAGAAAAAGCAAATCTTAAATTGTTTTGTGGATCGTATCCTATTACCCCTGCAACCGAAATTTTGCAAGAATTATCTATACAAAAAAATTTAGGTGTAAAAACCTTTCAAGCTGAAGATGAAATAGCTGGAATATGTACATCTATTGGTGCAAGTTTTGCCGGAAATTTAGCAATTACAACAACCTCAGGCCCTGGTTTAGCACTTAAATCTGAGGCTATTGGTTTAGCTGTTATGACCGAATTACCTTTAGTTGTTGTTGATGTACAACGTGGTGGGCCATCAACAGGGCTGCCAACAAAACCGGAACAGTCGGATTTAATGCAAGCACTGTATGGAAGAAACGGCGAAAGTCCGGTAGTAGTTATTGCAGCAAGCTCTCCATCAAATTGCTTCCATTATGCATTTACCGCCGCAAAAATTGCACTTGAACATATGACCCCCGTAATTTTATTAACTGACGGATTTATTGCCAATGGCTCTGAACCATGGAAAATCCCTACTATGGCCGAATATCCAGCTATTAAGCCCCCTATTGTAACCGAAGAAACAAAAGACTGGAAACCTTATGCCCGCGATGCAGAGAAATTAGCACGAACATGGGCTATTCCTGGTACAAAAGGATTAGAACACAGAGTTGGAGGGCTTGAAAAAGATGAATTAAAAGGTTCTGTTTCTCACGATCCTCTGAATCATCAAAAGATGGTTAATTTACGTGAAGAAAAAGTTCAACGGGTAAGTAAATTTATACCTAAACTCATAGTCGACGGCGAAGATTCTGGAGACTTATTAGTAGTTGGATGGGGAGGAACTTACGGACATTTAACTACAGCAGTTAGTCAGATGCAAGCTGAAGGTAAAAAGATTAGTCTTGCACATTTTAATTACATTAAACCTTTACCTGAAAATACTGCTGAAGTTTTTAGTAAGTTTGATAAAATTGTTGTTTGTGAGATTAACATGGGCCAATTTGCCAATTACCTTCGAATGACAAAACCTGCTTTTAAATATTTACAATACAACAAAGTGCAAGGATTACCTTTTACTGTTGTTGAATTAGTTAAACATTTCCAAAAATTATTGGAGGAATAATTATGGTCGAAAGTCAAAATATATTAACAGCAAAAGATTTTAAAAGTGACCAGGAAGTAAGATGGTGCCCAGGTTGTGGTGACCACGCTATTATGAATGCTATTCAGAGAGCCCTGCCTGAGTTAGGAATCCCAAAAGAAAAATTTGCATTTATTTCAGGTATCGGCTGTTCTTCACGTTTCCCTTATTATATGAATACCTATGGATTTCATAGCATTCATGGACGTGCATCAGCAATAGCATCAGGAGTTAAAGTAACAAACCCCGACTTAAGTGTATGGCAAATTACAGGCGATGGTGATGCATTAGCTATTGGGGGAAATCACTTTATTCATGTTGTTCGGAGAAATGTTGATATCAATATTATTTTATTTAACAACGAAATTTACGGATTAACTAAAGGACAATATTCACCAACATCTAAATTTGGCGCTATAACCAAAACCTCTCCTTATGGTACAGTAGAGCATCCATTTCATCCCGGAGAATTAGTAATTGGTGCTCAGGGTAAATTTTTTGCTCGTTCTATCGATAAAAATCTTAAATTATCGCAAGAAATATTTGTTGAAGCAGCCAGACATAAAGGAGCGTCTGTTGTAGAAGTATTGCAGAATTGTGTGATTTATAATGATAAAACACATGCCGCATTAACAGATAAAGAACATAAAGAAGATCGTACCATCATCCTAAAACATGGTGAACCCATGATTTTTGGGAAAAATAGGGATAAAGGATTAATGCTTGATGCTGAAAACATGAGGCTTAAGGTGGTTGAACTGGGAGAGGATTATACCGAAAAAGACATTCTTGTGCACAATGCCGAGAATGAAAACCCCGGAATCCATCTTATGTTGGCTAATATGCGATATCCCGATTATCCAGTTGCTTTTGGTGTAATTCGTAATGTTAAAGCCAGAACATATGATCAAAGTGTACAAGAACAGGTTGATATGGTTAAATCTAAATCGTCGATAAAAAATGTTGATGATTTATTAAGAAGTGGTACAACCTGGGAGATATAAAATATTTTTTCATACAATAAAAACGAGATATCTTAAAAGGTAGCTCGTTTTTTTGTATATTATCTTAATTTTTTTTAGTTGAAAAAATATTTTTATTCAGCACAAAAATCATTTATATTTATATAATTATGTATCAGCCTGTATTGATTTAATCAATAATTAAAGGGTTTAAAAAGTTACCTCTATGGATGATAATGTACAACAAAATGCAGATTTTAGTAAGTTAATAGCTGAAAATAAAGAGCGTCTCAAGGAATTATCATGCATCAATCAAACCACAAAAATTATAAAAGAGGGTAAATCGATTGAAGAGACTTTACAAAAAATTGTTTTAATATTACCTAAAGCCTGGCAATACCCTGAATATACCGTTGCACGAATTATTTTTGATGATAAAGAATATCATAGCCCGGGATTTAAAGATACTCAATGGATGCAAAGGCAAACTTTTCAAACCATTGATGGAGAAGAAGGGGTAATTGAAATTTCCTACTTGAAAGAATTCCCTAATCTTTTTGAAGGCCCGTTTTTAAAGGAAGAGCGCGATTTATTGGTTAACTTATCAAATTTGATTTTAGGGTTTATTAATAGTTTTAGAGCAAAAGATATTATTAAAAAGCAAGAAGCTAAACATGAACAGCGAAAAGATGCTTCTAAAAATGCGGAGAAAGTTTTAAATAGCCGGCAGCTATTGCAGAAATTTTTAAATAAACACAATGCCGATCGTGATTTATTGCATGATTTAATGCCATTTAAAGTAAAGGAAATTCTTTTAATAGCCAATTTATATGATGCATATAGTATTGAGAAAGAAGGCCGGTTTTCCGATCATATTTTGGGCGAGTATTACCAGCTTAACTTAACTTCCATGCCAAGAGTTACCGGTGTTTCAAATAGGGAGGAGGCTTTAGAAGCACTCGATTCAAAGCATTTCGATATGGTAATTTTAATGTTGGGTGTGGATAAAAGTACTCCTTTAAAGATAGCAGCCACTTTAAAAAATAAATATCCTTACATTCCTGTTTTTTTATTGTTAAATAATAATAGTGACCTGGCTGAACTCGAAGATCAGAAAAGAGATTTATCGCATATTGATAAATTATTTATCTGGAATGGCGATTCAAAAGTGTTTTTTGCTATGGTAAAATTACTTGAAGACCAGGTTAATGTAGAAAATGATACTAAAATTGGCCTTACGCGTGTAATTTTGCTTATTGAAGATTCGCCTCGGTATTATTCTCGATATCTGCCCATGTTGTACAAAATTATTATGGAGCAAACGCAGCGGCTCATTGAAGATGTTAATACCGATGATTTATATAAAGTGTTAAAATTACGAACTCGGCCTAAAATCCTTCTTGCTGGAACCTACGAAGAGGCAATGGATATTTTTGAAAATTATCAAGACTATTTTTTATGTGTTATTTCTGATGTTAGCTTTCCGAAAAATGGAAAACTATATCATAACGCAGGATTTGAATTAATACAATATATTAAAGAAAACATTCCAAATTTACCCACGGTATTACAATCATCTAATTCTGAAAATGCGAAAAAAACCTACGAACTAAAATCAAATTTTATTAATAAAAATTCGGAAACGTTACTTCAGGATTTAAAAAGTTTTATTAATTATCATTTAGGATTTGGACATTTTGTATATCGTGATAATCAGGGAAGACAAATAGCTGTTGCTAAATCAATGGCCGAGTTTGAGTCCTATCTAAGAACCGTTCCCGAAGATTCATTAGTTTATCATGCCATAAAAAATCAATTTTCATTGTGGTTAATGGCTCGTGGAGAGATTCAAATTGCAAAAATCATCAATCCTTTAAAAATTACCGATTTTGAAAGCCCCAAACAATTAAGAGATTTTCTTATCAATATTCTAAAATTATACCGTACCGAACAGGATAAAGGAAAGATTGTAAACTTCAGTGAATCAGCTCTTCTTGAGGAGAGTAATATTGTAAGCCTGGCATCTGGTGCGTTAGGAGGTAAGGGCAGAGGATTGGCGTTTATTAATACGTTAATTTATAATTTTAAGTTCAAAGAACTTTTACCGCTAATTAATGTCCGAACACCTCGTACAAGTATAATTGGTACGGATGAGTTCGATATGTTTATTGAGGTTAATAAATTGGGCGAAACAATTTTTTATGAACAGAATTACGAAACATTACGCAAAAAATTTATACAGGGAGAACTTTCCTATACCCTAAAAAAAAGATTAAAGGTTTTTGTTGAGAAGATTACCAAACCCATTGCTGTCCGTTCGTCAAGTTTGTTTGAAGATAGTATTACACAGCCTTTTTCCGGCATTTTTGAAACCTATATTCTACCCAATAATCATCCCGATTTTCAAGAACGATATGAGCAGCTAATGAATGCCATTAAATTGGTATTTGCATCCATTTACTCAAACAATGCGCGTACTTATTTTAAAGCTATCGGACACAAGATTGAAGAAGAAAAAATGGCTGTTGTGTTACAAGAAGTAGTTGGAAATGAGTTTGCCGATTATTATTATCCGCATATTAGCGGAACAGCTCAATCACATAATTTTTATCCGGTAGCGCATATGAAACCTGATGAGGGTTTTGCTGTTGCTGCTTTAGGTTTAGGACAATATGTTGTGGAAGGAGAACAAGCTTTTCGTTTTTCACCTTCCTATCCAACCCTTGAAATTGTTTCGAACAAAGATTTATATAAAAATTCTCAATTGTATTTTTATGCAGTTAACCTTTCCAAAAAAGATATTAATTTACTTGAAGGCGAAGATGCTGGATTGATAAAACTGGATATTAGTGAATCTGAAAAACATGGTACTTTGAAACATTTGGCTTCTGTTTATGATCCTGATAACGATGTTATTACTCCAGGATTGGATAGTTATGGCCCACGAATAATAAATTTTGCCGATATCTTAAAATATGATTATATTCCTTTAGCAAAAACTATTAATGTCATCCTTGATATTGTTAAAGAATCCTTGGGGTCACCTGTTGAAATTGAATTTGCTATAGATTTGAATAAAGATAAAATTGGGTTGGCATCTTTTTATCTTTTACAGATTAAACCATTAGTATGTAACGAAGATGATTTTAATGTTGATATTGAAAAAATTGATAAAGAAAACCTGGTACTTTATTCAGAAAAGACCATGGGTAATGGTAAAATTCAAAACATCAAAGATGTTATATATGTAGTTCCCGAAAAATTTAATAATATACATACCTTAGAAATGGCCAATGAAATAGAAAAATTAAATCAAAAAATGCAGGAGGCTGGGAAACAATATGTGCTAATTGGGCCAGGTAGATGGGGATCGCGCGATAAATTTATTGGAATTCCTGTTTCGTGGCCACAGATTTCAAATGCGAAAATTATTGTAGAAATGAGTCTTGATGATTTTGCACTGGATGCATCACTAGGTTCACATTTTTTTCATAATGTTACCTCGATGAGTGTTGGATATTTTTCCGTAAATCATAAATCAATAAAAGATTATATTTCATGGGATATCCTGAATAATCAAAAAGTGGTTGAAGAAACAAATTATTTTAAGCATGTTACATTTAAAAAACCTTTAACCATTACAATGGATGGAAGAAAGAGGATTGCTACCATTACAAGGGCAAATAATGAATAATTTGAAAATGAATTTACGATGAGCTTTTATACCAATCAACAAGATACTTTAAAAATAGATTTTAATGATACGTCGTTTAATCTATTAATGCAGCGAAGAATTCATAAGGTGTTGTTAATCGCCAGTAACTATGATTCTTTTATGCTCGAAGAGGATGGACGTATCGACGAACAGATATTTAACGAATATGTTGCATTAAATTTAAGGTATCCACCCATTTTTATTTTAGCAAATTCACCAGAGCAGGCATTTGAGATTCTTAGAACCGATAACATTGATTTGGTTATAACCATGCTTCGCATAGGAAATAATGATACGTTTAGTTTTGCAAAAGAAATTAAATCTTTATATCCTAATATCCCTATTGTTGTACTTACTCATTTTTCCAGAGAGGTTACCATGCGCCTGGAGAAAGAAGATCTCAGCGCTATCGATTATGTGTTTTGCTGGTTAGGAAATGCCGATATATTATTAGCTATTATAAAATTGATTGAGGATCGGATGAATGTTCAACACGATGTTGAAGTAGTTGGAGTACAAACGATTCTTTTAATTGAAGACTCAATTCGCTATATTTCAAGTTACTTACCCAATATCTATAAAATAATTTTTAAACAATCGAAGGAATATATGCGCGAAGCGTTAAATGAGCATCAACGTATGTTGCGTATGAGAGGGCGTCCGAAAATTCTTTTAGCCACTAATTACGAACAGGCTTTAGAAATTTATGAAAAGTATAAGTATAATATGTTGGGTATTATTTCTGACATAACGTATCCACGAAATGGTGTTAAGGATAAATTAGCAGGAATAAAGTTATGTAAAAAGGTGAGAGAAGATGATGAATTTATGCCTTTGTTGCTTCAATCATCAGAAATGGATAATAAAAAATATGCCGACGAACTAGGGGTAGGTTTTATCCATAAATATTCTAAAACATTGTCCATTGAGCTGCGAAATTATATCATTAAACAATTTGCATTTGGGGAGTTCATTTTTCGTGATCCTGATACCCTAAAACCCATTGGCCGTGCATCAGATTTACAATCATTACAAAATTTGTTACTTACTATACCTGATAAATCACTGGAATACCATGCCAGCAGAAATGATTTGTCGAAATGGTTGAATGCGCGAGCTGTTTTTCCTATAGCTCAATTGTTTAAATTTTTATCGCTTAAAGATTTTAAAAGCCTTAAAGATGCACGAACATATATCTACCGAGCTATATCGAGTTATCGAATGAGTAAAGGGCGAGGCGTAATTGCTAAATTTGATAAAAACAGTTTCGACGAGTACCTTATTTTTTCTCGAATTGGTGATGGGTCGATTGGAGGAAAAGCCCGGGGGTTGGCTTTTGTAAACTCAATTATTAAAAAGAATCAGATATTCAATAAATTTCCGGGAGTTATTGTTACGATTCCTCGCACGGTAGTATTAAGTACTGATATTTTTGATGAATATATGGAAGATAACAATCTTTACAAGATTGCAATGTCTGATCAGTCTGATGAAATAATATTGGAACACTTTATTAACGCAAAGCTGCCAAGTAGAGTTTATCAGGATTTATATGCTTTTATTTCAGTAATCCAAAATCCGGTAGCTATCAGGTCGTCATCAAAACTCGAAGATTCACATTATCAGCCCTTTGCAGGAATTTATTCTACTTATATGATTCCTAAAACATCAAATAACACTTTAATGATTAAAATGCTTTCGGATGCTATTAAATGTGTTTATGCCTCAGTATATTACAAAAGTAGCAAGGCCTATATGGCTGCTACTTCAAATGTTATTGATGAAGAAAAAATGGGAATCATATTACAGGAAGTTTGTGGTACTCAATTTGGTAATCGTTTTTATCCAACTATTTCGGGTGTAGCCCGATCTATCAATTTTTATCCTATTGATCCGGAAAAATCTGAAGAAGGAATTGCTAACATTGCTTATGGCCTTGGCAAACAAATAGTTGATGGTGGTATTTCATTACGTTTTTCGCCCAGGCATCCAAAAAAGATATTACAACTTTCTAATCCCGAAATGGCTTTAAAAGATACACAGAAACATTTTTATGCCCTCGATATGTGTCCTACTAAATTTTATCCTTCAACGGATGATGGTATAAAT
>JASGMZ010000040.1 GCA_030156305.1 Bacteroidales bacterium
AACTGCGTTACGCTCGCATTGGCAATTAGTCATTTACGTCAGTAAACTCCTGGCTGCCAATTCTTCGCAAGCCTTGTTCTTGACGTTTTTTATTACGCCCCTAAAAAACTGGTGTTTTCTAAGATGCACTAATTAATTTTTGCAATCGATTTGATGCTTTGAATAACGGAAAATTTGAGTACTGGAGTGTTATGTTAAAAATTAGATTCATCTAAGAATATTTCAGAATAAGGAGGTGAAAATATGCAGGAGATAAGGTATTCGATGCAGAATAATTCCGGGTTTATGTCCCAATTAAGAGAGCAGGTAGCTGGTTATTTCGAAAGAAATCATTGCTCTGAGATAGGAAATTTAATTTAGTTTTAAAAACCACTCAGAAGTATGCCTATCCATGCTATTCCAGAGTGGCTTTTTAAAAGGAGTTATTCAACACGGCAAAATGCTTAATAAACCTGGATTGGATGTATAACTTAGTGAACTATAAACGTTATATTTTTCGAAAAATTATTTTACCAGCTTTACATTAACAGCTACCAGGCCTTTGGGGCCTTTTTCAATTTCAAAGCTAACAATATTACCCTCATTAATCTCTTCGAGTATATTATTTATATGCACAAAAATACTCTCTTTGGTTTCAGAATCCTTAATAAATCCGTATCCTTTTGAATCATTAAAAAAAGTTAACGTTCCTTTTCGTATTGGATCGAGTTCATCTTCTTCGCTTTTGTTTGGAACACTCACCAGGATATCTTCTGCTTTGATATCGTCTTTTTCATCCGGATCGGGCGGAGTTGAGGTAATTACTCCATTTTTATCGACATAAGCAATCATATCGTCCAGACTATTCTTTTCCCCTTCTCTTTTTTCTAACTTTTTTTGTACTTTATCTTTTCTTTTTTTCTCTTTCTTTCTTCGTACTTCTTTTTTGTTAAATGATTCTTGTGATCGGCCCATAAATAAATTTTAGTTTTTAAATTATTTTTTTTGTTTTTATTCTATAATTGTTAATCAAGGAATGCTAAATTCCCTTTTAACAATGATTTTAGCCTTATTAATCCACGGCGTCTAATTTGTCTTATTCGCTCAGATGACATTTTATAGATAACTGCCATATCGTGTAATGAATATATCGGGCTATCAAATAACCCAAACGACATGGTAATTATCTCGGCTTCCCGGCGGGTAAGTTTATTCAGTGCCCGGCTTATATTTGTGGTTAATGATTCTTGTAATAAGTTGTTATCAGGCGAGGGAATATTTCCTGTTTGTACTAAATCGTACAAACTAAATTCTGAGTCGCTGTCATTTGAGATGGGTTTATCAAACGAAGCTTGCCGTTTTTTGATATGGTTGGCAATTTTAACATCATTCTTAGATAAATCAAGATAATTTGCCAGTTCAGTGTCCGTAGGTTCCCGTTCAAGTTTTTGTTCAAGATAGGGAATAGCACCTGAAATTTTATTAATCGATGACAATCGGTTAATAGGCAACCTTACAATTCTGTTTTGGTTTGAGATTGCTTGCATGATAGATTGCCGGATCCACCATACAGCGTAGGAAATAAATTTAAATCCCCGGGTTTCGTCAAATTTTTTAGCTGCAATAACCAGTCCTACATTTCCCTCATTAATTAAGTCGGAAAATGATAAGCCATGATTTTGATATTGTTTGGCAACCGATACAACAAAACGCAAATTTGAAAGCACCAATTTATCCAAGGCTTCATTATCGCCCTTGTGAATACGAATCGATAATTCCACTTCTTCATCAGCCGTTAGAATGGGGTATTTACTAATATCTTGAAAATAACAATTAATGGATGCTTCGTTACGAAGGGTTATTTGTTTTGTTATTTTTAATTGCCTCATTTATTTTATTTGGTATTTATTTTATAATATAAAATTTTCTATAAAATTTATATCTGCTTTCGATCCTTAGATAAAAGCAGATATAAATATATCGCCAACGTAATATATTTTTATGCTGGTTTTACATGAGTAGCATATAAGCCTTTGTCGCCTTGTTTAGTTTCAAATACAACTTTCTGCTCAGCCTGTAGGCCTTCATAAGCTGTTACTAATCCACTGCGATGTACAAATATATCATCTCCCCCTTCAGATTCGATAAATCCAAAACCTTTGATACTGTCGTACCATTTTACTTTTCCGTTAATCATCTTTTACTTAATTATCGGTTATAATTTTCTCTTTTTGGTTTTGCTTCATTAACAACAATTTCTCTGTTTTCGAAAGTTGCTCCGTTCAGTTCTTCAATTGCTTTTTTTGCTTCTTCATCGTTTTCCATGGTAACAAAGCCAAAACCTTTACTTCTGCCATTGTACTTGTCCACAATAACTTTTGCGGAACTTACTGTTCCATAATCTGCGAAAATACCTTCCAGGTCATTTTCATTTACCTTGTAATCAAGGTTTCCTACATAAATGTTCATTGTAATTTTATTTAAATGGTTTGCTTTTAACTACAGGAAAGTTTTGTTTATTTAGAAAAGATATGCTTTTCCTCTTTTCTTTGGTGAAAGTGGATTTGTTTAATACTTAACCATATAGACCTAACTTATAAATTGCTGTTAATTAAAAGTTTTTAAAAATGATTTAAAAACGAGTGCAGTAATTAACTAATAGATTATTGAAAATTAGCTAATAAAAGCACAAGATTAAAATCTTGTCAAATGTACGGTTTTATTTTTAAGGGAGTACTATGGTTTTGTATTTTTATTCTAATCTTCAATAACAATTTTTTAAAAATTCTACATGAATCAATGCTATTCGACAGGAAATTGGTTTTTTCATTAATCATCTAAATTAAAAGAATATCTTTGCAGTTAAAATATTGAAGTTAAAGAAGATGAAATTTACCGCATTTAATTTAAATGAACATATTCTCGAAGCGATTTCGTATATGGGTTTTAACGAAGCTACACCTGTACAGGAGAAAGCTATCCCGGAAATTATGTCGGGGAATGATTTGATTGCTTGTGCTCAAACGGGTACGGGTAAAACCGCAGCATTTGTTTTGCCTGTGATTGATAAGCTTTCTCGAAAAAAAAGTACATCATTAAGTACATTAATCATTGTGTCTACCCGTGAGCTGGCTATTCAGATTGATAAAGAAATTCAGGGTTTTTCTTATTTCACAAATATTGGTTCGTGTCCCGTTTATGGAGGTGGCGATGGACAGGATTTTAATACAGAACGTAATGCTTTAAAAGGAAATACAGATATTATTGTGGCCACACCTGGGAAATTAATATCTCATCTAAAAATGGGATATGTACAATTTAATGATTTGCAATATTTAATTCTTGATGAAGCGGATAAAATGCTTGATATGGGATTTTATGAGGATATCATGAATATTATCTCATATATGCCAAAAAAGCGGCAAACACTTATGTTTAGTGCTACCATGCCACCCAAGATTAGAAAACTTGCCAGTCAGATTCTTCAAAATCCTAAAGAAATTACTATTGAACTTTCCAAACCAGCTGAAGGAATTTTACAAGCTGCTTATTTAGTATATAATGAACAAAAGACAGCATTGATAGGCTATTTGATTGCTAATAAACCTGAGTACGAAAGTATTCTTATTTTTACCTCAACCAAAAGCAATGTCTCTACCATTGTGCGTAAGCTTAAGGGGAATAATCTTTCTGTTGAAGGAATTTCATCTGATTTGGAGCAGGAAGAGCGTGAAAATGTTCTTTCACGTTTTCGGGCTAAACGAACAAGAGTATTAGTAGCTACTGATGTTATTAGCCGGGGGATTGATATAAAAGATATTCACCTGGTTATTAATTATGATGTACCTCAGGATGCAGAGGATTATGTACATCGAGTGGGAAGAACAGCTCGTGCAGAAGCTACAGGCGTAGCGCTAACGTTTATTAATCAGGATGATATGTTTCGATTTAAACGGATTGAAACATTGATTGAAACTGAAATTATTAAAATGCCAGTACCCCCTCAAATAGGAGAGAGTCCGGAATGGAATGCAAAGCCAGAAAAAAAATATAACTCTAAAAACTATAAACGAAAAAGGAAATAAAAAAAGCCTGCTGAATTTTCAACAGGCTTATACATTCGGTAAATTTTTAAAGCAATCTTATATAACTTTTACGTTTACTGCGTTTAATCCTTTTTTACCTTCTTGTAATTCAAACTCCACGTGGTCTTCTTCACGAATTTCGTCAATTAAACCTGATACGTGTACAAAATGTTCTTTGTCTGAATCGTCCTCTTTAATGAATCCATATCCTTTTGAATCATTAAAGAATTTTACTGTTCCTGTGTTCATTATAAAAAATTTTAAATTAAAATACGGCACAAAGGTAGTATTATAAATTATATCTCAACCTAAAAATGAAATTATTTTACTATTATTTTCAGAAACTCATAAAATAGCTAACCCGCTCCATGATTAGAGCGGGTTTTCGTTCATTTAGTTTGCTTAAAAAAATTATACAATTTTATTAATATAAATTAAAATTAAAAAGCAAATTTTATTCCTTGTGCCAGAGGCAAATCTTCGCCAAAGTTAATCGTATTGGTCTGGCGTCGCATATAGGCTTTCCACGAGTCTGAACCCGATTCGCGGCCACCCCCTGTATCTTTCTCCCCACCAAAAGCACCTCCAATTTCTGCTCCGGAGGTTCCACTGTTTACATTGGCAATGCCGCAATCGGAACCTACTTCGCTTAAGTACTGTTCACTCTCGCGCATATTCAGGGTAAACAGTGACGATGACAATCCTTGTGGAACATTATTGTTAAGCTCAAGGGCTTCGTCAAAGGTTTTGTATTTGATTAGGTAAACAATAGGAGCAAATGTTTCTTCCTGCACAATGTTATAATGGTTTTCGGCTTCAGCAATAGCAGGAACCACATAATTTCCCGAAGAATATTTATCTCCTTCTAATACTTTACCGCCAAATAGAATTTTTCCGCCTTCTTTTTCAACTTCTTTTACAGCATGAGTAAATGCATCTACCGAATGATGGTCGATCAGTGGCCCAACCAGGGTGTTTTTATCCAAAGGATTTCCAATCTTGTTCACCACTTGTTCATAGGCATCGATTAATTGTTCTTTTACCTCGTCGTAAATTTTTTCGTGAACAATCACACGGCGGGTGGATGTACAACGTTGTCCGGCAGTGCCTACGGCACCAAATACAATTGATGGGATAGCCATCTTAAGGTCTGCCGAGTCGGATACGATTACCGCGTTGTTTCCTCCTAATTCAAGAATGGTTTTTCCCAGTCGTTTCCCAACGATAGCTCCAACACGTTTCCCAACAGCCGTTGAGCCGGTAACTGAAAACAACGGAACTCGTTTATCAGCTAAAAAGTTATCTCCCATAACCGATGACTTAGCGATGATTAAATTAAATACTCCCTCAGGCACATCATTTTCCTTTAACACTTTTTGAATGATATTCATAGTAGCAATGGCCGAAAGAGGTGTCTTTGAGCTTGGCTTCCAAATTACCACATCGCCAGCAATAGCTGCCAGCATAGTGTTCCATGCCCAAACCGCTACCGGAAAATTAAATGATGTAATTAATCCAACCAATCCAATAGGATGGTATTGATCATACATCCGGTGATTTCTGCGTTCTGAATGCATGGTAAATCCATTGAGTAAGCGGGATTGCCCTACGGCAAAATCACAAATGTCAATCATTTCCTGTACTTCGCCTAATCCTTCCTGGTAAATTTTTCCCATTTCAAGGGTTACCAGCTTCCCTAAATCCTCTTTGGCTTCTCGAATAGCTAACCCAATCTGACGAACAATCTCCCCTCTCTTAGGAGCAGGGATTTCTCTCCAAACCTTAAATGCAGATTGTGCCTTTGCGATTATATTTTCATAATCGTCGAGGGTTGCATTTTTTACTTTAGCAATCTCTTGTCCATCAATGGGTGATACAGACGAAGTCAGTGTTCCGTCTGTATCAAACCATTCAGTACCTGTTGTTACACCGGGGTTAATATCTTTGATTCCCAGTCGTTCTAATAATTCTTGTATTTTAAATTCTTTTGTAGTCATTTTTATATTTTTTTGATTAGTCTTCCATAAATGGGTATTTATAACTTACCGGAGGTACAAAAGTTTCTTTTATTGTACGTGGGCTTACCCAACGTAATAGATTTATTCTTGACCCGGCTTTGTCATTGGTTCCTGATCCGCGAGAACCGCCAAAAGGTTGCTGATTAACAACTGCTCCGGTTGGTTTATCATTAATATAAAAGTTCCCGGCTGCATGGGTCAGTTTTTTCATGGACTCTTCAATAATGTATCTGTCTTTTGAAAAAACAGATCCTGTTAAACCATAAATAGATGTATTGTCAACTAACTCCACCGTTTCTTCCCATCTTTTATGATCATAAATATAAATTGTAAGGATAGGCCCAAATAACTCTTCTTCCATGGTAACATAATGCGGGTCATTGGTTAATAAAATGGTTGGTTCAATATAATAACCCTTCGATTTATCATAATTTCCGCCGAATAAAATTTCTACTTCATCATCTTTTTTGGCTCGGTCAATAAATCCAGCTAATTTGTCGAAAGATGCTTCATCAATTACGGCATTAACAAAATTGGAGAAATCTTCTACCGGCCCCATTTTGAGCGTATCCATATCACATTTTATTTCGTCTAATATCTCGTCCCATCGGTTATCAGGAATATATGCCCTGGAAACCGCCGAACATTTCTGTCCTTGGTATTCGAATGCTCCACGGGTTAGGGCAGTAGCAACCTGGGCTGCATTAGCTGATTCGTGCATCAGTACAAAGTTTTTGCCACCTGTTTCACCTACAATTCTTGGATACGATTTAAATTTGTGAATATTATTTCCAATTTCTTTCCAGATATTTTGAAAAACTGCAGTTGATCCTGTATAATGGATTCCTGCAAAATCGGGATGAGAGAAAATTACTTTCCCTGCGGTGGGTCCTGATACAAAAACCAAATTAATTACACCATCGGGTAATCCTGCTTCCATAAAAATTTCCATAATAATTTGCGCTGCATAAATTTGTGCGTTTGAAGGTTTCCAAACCACGGTATTACCCATCATAGCAGGTGCTGATGGTAGGTTTCCTGCAATAGCCGTAAAATTAAATGGTGTAAGTGCAAACACAAAACCTTCCAATGGACGATGTTCCACACGATTCCAAATTTGTTCGTTTGAATCGGGTTGTTCATTGTATATTTCGGTCATATACTGAACATTAAATCGTAGAAAATCAGATAATTCACAAGCCGCATCAATTTCAGCCTGATGTACTGATTTGGACTGTCCCAACATGGTTGCTGCATTAATTCTTGCCCGGTAAGGGCCCGAAATCATTCCTGCGGCTTTTAAAAAGATGGAAGCACGTTGTTTCCATGACATGTTCGCCCATTTTTTTCGCGCTTTTAGAGCTGCATCTATGGCATCCTTCACATGGCTTTCATCACCCCGGTTATAATACCCTAACAAATGTTGATGATCATGAGGAGGATGAATCTCAATTTTTTTATCGGTAGTTACTTCTTTTCCATTGATAATCATTGGAATATCAATGGTTTCTGATCTGGCATCTTCAATGGCTTTGATTAAGTTTTCTCGCTCCGGGGAACCCTTCTTATACGATAATACAGGTTCATTCTTGGCCGGAGGGGCAAAATATAAACTCTTTTGCATGGCAATGATAATTTTATATGTTTAACAATCGATTAATTCAGTTTTGTTACTCTTTACGATATGCAAATATATACATATCGAATAAATATAAAACAAGATTTTTATCATGTTTACAAAAATCCCGAATCATTAATTTTGTGAGTGGTTAACAAATAAAAAGCCTGGTTGTTTAACTTTGGAAAGTAGTTTTTATAAATTCTGTGTATCAGACCTTTCATCTTTAGAAAATATCTAAATTAACCGGATGATTTAAATAAGTAATTTATTATTTTTAAAGGTTCACCGGATTTATTTATTTTGTAACGATAGGTAATTTAATACGAAAAGAAAATATGGCTGGTCCCAAAGGCTCAAAATATTATGATATTTTTCTGAAATTCAAAGTCTGGTTAGAGAATACCCATGGTGAAAGTATTTTAGGAAACGGGAAATTTGAACTGATCGACTATATTGATCAGTATGGGTCATTAAAAGTTGCTGCCGATAAATTAGAAGTGAGCTATCGAAAAGCGTGGGGTATGTTAAGAGAAGCTGAAGAAAAGCTGGGTTTTTCTTTAGTAGAAAAACACCGGGGTGGTCAGCATGGAGGCCGTTCTGTTCTTACTGACGAGGGGAAAATATTAATTGAAGCCTACAGGGAGTTGTTGGTTGAGTTTGACGAAGCCATCTATCAAATCACAAAGAAGTTCTTTAATAAGGTAAATAAATGATCTGGTATATTGGATTGGATGATACGGATAATAAGAACTCTCGTGGTACAGGATTTAAATCCCGCCAACTGGGGAAACGGATCGTTGAACAAGGAGTCGGTGAGGTACTGTCGATTTCAAGGCATCAATTGTTTGTGAATGATCAGATTGCCTATACCTCCCAGAACAGTTCTGCCTGTTTACTGGTAAAGTCCATCCAGAATGAGGCCTTAAAGGATATTTGTATTCAATATATCAAGGAAGTAGCTGAACCTGGGTCTGATGCTGGTTTATGTATTGCCAGGGAAGAGTATGTTGATGAGAGAATTGCAGCTTGGGGAATAAGAGCCAAAAAGGAGGTGCTGCAAAAAGAAGATGCCTATCAGCTGGCTAAAGAAACGGGGATTTTTTTAAACGGATATACAGGAACAAAAATTGGTGTAATTGGAGCATTAGCAGCTGTGGGGTTGCGAAAATCCGGAAATGATGGACGAAATATATGGTTAAAAGGAAAAGAATTAAGAGATTTGCAGGGTGTTTATACCGTTAAAGAATTGAAACGAATGATTAAGATTCAGGTTGTTAAATCGGTTCAGGGGAAAATCATTAGCGAGAGTGAACGGATAGATGTGGGAGAATGGTTACGGCCTGTAATTCAGAATAATAAAAATACAGTAATTGTTGAACCATGTAAAAATCAAAATAACTATGATTGGAAGACTGTCTCAAAAGACTTTATCAAAAGCATTTCGGATTAATACCCTGCCATTGGTATTAGAGATTTTATTTCTTTTTGTCCTTGGAATTAGTGCCATTGTGGTGCGCTCCTATTTAAGAATCCCTTTAGGCATACCTGGCCGTCATGGATTGGAATTTATGGCATTTATTATGATTGCCCGAAGAATATCAAAAATCCCTTTTGCCTCGGTAATTGCCATGCTTGGTGCTACGACCTTTATGTTTGTTCCATTCATAGGGATTAAAGACCCGTTTTTGCCCGTTATTTATATTGTAATGGGTATTGTGCTGGATATTTTATATTTTGCTTTTCATAAACCCAATCATCGATTGGCTATCCTTTCATTAATTGGTGGTATAGCTTACATGGTAATCCCTGTCAGCAGGATTGGTATTTATCTGTTTACCGGGATTTTAGAAAATTCTTTCATCAAATCCGGATTTATTATTCCGGTTATATCCCACTTTGCTTTTGGTGTTGCCGGATCATTGCTCGGTGCCGGTTTGATCTATTCCATCAAACGTTTACAGAAGAAATAAAATCATTAATCAACGTAATTTAAGGCATAAAAATTTAACATTCAGCGATATGAAAAAAAATACACGTCGTTTATTTTCGAACGCTTATCCTGTGATTTTTCTGTTTACTCTTTTATTTTTCATCGGTTCCTGTGATGATGAAGATCCCGCGAACCATCCTGATCCTACAATTCATATAATTGATCATCAAGGTTTTGTGTCTAACGACACAATCATTGCTCCGGGTGAAAAATTTACGGTCGCCATTCAGGCAGAGTATAATGGCTATGATATGTTGACCAACTTTATCGCCAAACTGAATGACGAACGCTATTTAGACCAGGGAATCTACTCCGAAACGTATCGTAAAGAGATTGAAATTACGAAAGGCCTTGAAAGTATCGATCACTGGGAGTTTATCATTCGTGACATAAAAGGAAATTTTGCCCATACTTTGTTAACCATAACTAAAGATGAGAATGTTGAATATGGAGAAATAGATGTATTTAAAAATATTCAAATGGGAGCACAAAACAGTCCTGATTACGGAAGTTTTCTTTCTTTAACCGATGGATCTGTTTATGATCTGGAAGGTGCTTACCATAATGCATTATCCATTGATATTGTTTCCTATTACGATGATTTTGATAAATTGGATAAGTGGGTGATGGCTTCTCCGGGGGCCAATATTGGAGATGAAGCATTCCCGGGAGAATATGCTATTTCCAACTGGGATACTACTCATACCACACGTTATTCCGCTGCACCCTTGACAATCGCCGTTGAGGATTTTGATGCTGCTCAAAACGACAGTCTTTTATTAGCCCATTCTTTTGCTTTTGAGAGCGGTAAACGTAAAGCCAAAGATCTTGCTCCCGGAGATATCTACTCGTTTGTACGGGACGAACGAACGGGGTTGTTTAAAGTGATTAGTACTACCGGTGAAAGTAGTGGAAACATTATCGTTGACATTATCATTCAAAAATAAGATCAATATGCTTTTAAAAAGATTCATTTATACTGTTTTATTTGTTTTTATGATTCCTCTTTATTCGATGGCTCAACATATATTGCAAGGAGAAGTTACCGATTCCGAAAGCGGAGAACCATTAGTTGGAGCGAACATCGTAATTAAAGAGATTAACCGGGGCATCTCAACCAACCAACAGGGGCAGTTTCAATTTGAAAATTTGAAACCCGGTGAATATACATTGCGTGTTACCTATGTGGGATATCACGATCAAAAGTTTAATCTAAAGCTAACCGATAAAAAAGAAGTGGTAGAAATCAAGATGGTTCCTTCCTCCATTGAGATGGAAAAGGTGATGATTACTGCTACGCGTACCGAACGAAAAATTGGAGACCTGGCGGGCCAGAATGAGGTTATCGAAAAAGAGGAGGTGGAAGAGTTTCCTACCACCAATACCGATAATATCTTACAGTCACTGGCCAACATAAATGTTAATCGTAGCTGGGGAATATTTTCCAAAAATGCATCGGTTACCATGCGTGGGTTAGATGCAGCACAAGGGGTGTTGATTCTATACAATGGGGTGCCGTTAAATAAAACCGCCGGAGGATCAATTAACTGGCATATGATATCACCCGGCCGGATTGAGCGTATTGAGGTCATTAAAGGCCCAAGTTCAGCGTTGTATGGTAATAATGCGATGGGTGGCGTGATCAATATTATTACCAAAAAGTCGGATCAACCTTTCTCCGGAGATGTGAGAACTTTTGGCGGTAGTTATTCTACGCTCGGAGGTAAATTTAACATCGAGGGCAATGAGCAGATTAGTGGGAATAACTTTTATTGGGGGATTACCGGATTTTATCGCCAGGGCGACGGGTATATTATTGAACCCAAAACCATCAGAGATTCTACTGATGTAGAAGTATATTTAAAAGAAAACCGGATTGGGGCAACCATGGGCTATGAGTTTAACGATCAGAATAAGGTAGAGGTGGAATATAGCTACTATGACGATAAACGAGGGGATGGCCGACAGGTTTATCTTAAGGATGGTGGTTTTGTAAAGTATACCACTCATTTTGTACGGGCAAACTATGATGGACAACTGGGAGATTTTAAGATTGATGCAAAGGGCTACTTCCAGGATGAACACTATAACCAATTTACTGAAAATATTAATCAGGATGGGAATTATAAAATGTCGGACCGAAACCAGACCTCCAGGGATTATGGATTATGGATGAATGCTACCCGTAAACTGGGTTTACATAACTGGTTTACTTTTGGGTTGGATGTCAAGCAGGGATTTATGGATGCTTCGGATATATTTTATACCTCTACCGATACCCTGATGAGGGAAGGAAAAGTACAATCCTATGCCGCATTTTTACAGGATGAGCAGTGGTTGTTTAAGGATAAACTTAAAATTATTGCCGGGCTGCGTTTCGATTATGCACGTTTTTACGAGGGTTCTATATATGTTGCCGAACCTACGGCAAATACCGGGTTCGAAGAAAATGTCAGTGAAAACTATGGAAATTCAAACTGGACAGCTCTAAGCCCGAAATTATCTTTGCATTATGAAATTTCTCCGGCCATTAAATCCTATGTATCTGCATCAACAGGATTTATGCCACCCAAAATGGACGACCTAATCTCCTCAAGAAAAATTAGCAAAGGATTTAAAAAGGCAAATCCTGAACTGCAACCACAAACATTAACCAATTACGAAATAGGATTTAATACCAAACCTTTTCATAAAGCTCAGTTTAAAACGGCAGCCTACTACTCGGTGGGTAAAGATTTTCAGTATTTTGTGGCAACCGGGAATTATGTCGACGGGCAGGCCGAACTTACCCGTGAGAATATTGCTGCCATTGAAATTTATGGCGCTGAATTCTTTTTTCAGTATGATTTTACAAAAGGCCTGGCCTTAAAAGCAAACTATACCTACAATTCATCAACTATTACCGAATTTGATCTGGAAGATTATTCAGGGGATGACCTAACCGGAAAAATGTTGGTTGAGGTTCCGTGGCACCAGGCTTTTGCAGGGTTATTCTGGAAAAACAGGGTGGTAAATACTACGGTCATTGCAAATTATATCGGGGAATCCTATGCCGAAGATCAAAATATACTGATTATTGATGATTATTTAACGGTTGATATTCGCTTATACCGGACGTTCCGGAAAAACTTTTTTGTAGCGTTAGATGTACAAAATATATTTGATAAGGTATATATTGATAAAAAACAACGGCTCTCTCCAGGAAGATTTATCCTGCTTGAGTTAGCCTATAAATTTTAAGAGAAGCATGAAGCGGTTCTGTTAATTTGCCGGAGTTTATCACTTCGTTTTTTTCTTTTATACAAATTTTACCAAATTTGTCGCTGCAACATTTATTTTAATTCTATGAAGATTTCTAAAGAAATAGTATCAGGATTTAAACAATGGTTTGCCCGTTATATTTATCAGTTTATTGATGGGTATCCTGATTTAAAAGAAAATATTGGCCTCAAGGCCGATCATTGCAAAAAAGTAAGTGAAGAAATGGTGGGGTTAGCCCAATATCTTCAATTAAATGAACAGGAGGTTTTACTTGCCGAAACCATAGGACTTTTTCATGATGTCGGTAGATTTAAACAATATGTAAAATTTCAAACCTTTTCTGATGACAAGTCTCAGAATCATGCTGAATTAGCTATTGAAGTGTTTAATGAAAATAATCTTTTAAAGGATTTGTCGGAGGAAGAGATTGATATCATTCATCAATCCATTCTAAATCACAACAAAGCCGAAATGAAATATGATCAAAATGAGAGGGTCAATTTTTTCTCTCAAATGATTCGCGATGCCGACAAACTGGATATCTGGCGTTTGATTACTGAGTATTATATGGTGAAAGGCCAGGATGCAGAAAAGGAAAACAAAACCCTGGAGCTGGAATTGCCTGATAATGATAGGATTAGTGAAGAGGTGTATCGGTCTGTTATGAACCGGCAGGTGGTTTTAAAAGAATCGATGCAAACATTAAATGATTTTAAATTGCTGCAGATAGGATGGGTCTTTGATTTAAACTTTAATTATTCTGTGAAAAGACTATACGAAAAAAAATACCTGTATAAAATTTTTGATGCTTTACCTGATAATGAAAAAATGAATCAAATAAATTCTGTGGTTGATGAATACTTCAGGATCTCTTTACAAGATACATCGGTTTAAAATGCGTTTAACTGATTATTGGGTAAAATGGTTTATGTTTATTTAAGTTTAACAACATATTGGAATATTTATATATTTCCTTACTGGATTTAATTGATAAATCGTATTTTTGTTAAAATTTTTACCTATGATTACAATAGAAAAAGCATACCACCTTGTAATGCAAAATGCATATGTATTAGAAACAGAAAAGGTTGATTTTACCGATTCTTTAGGCCGTATTCTAGCCGAAGATGTAAAGTCGGATATTGAGATGCCTCCGTTTGATAAATCTGCTATGGATGGTTATGCCTGCCGCAGAGAAGATTTAAAGAATCAATTAGAAATTATTGAAACCATTCCTGCAGGGAAATATCCCGAAAAAGAAATTGGAAGAAATCAATGTGCTAAAATTATGACTGGTGCTCCGATTCCTCATGGTGCCGACTGTGTAGTACCGGTAGAAATTGCTGAAGAAATAGAGGGTAAATTTGTTAATGTCATAGAAATCTCGCATAAAAATAATATTAGCTATCAGGGCGAAGATGTTAAAGTAGGTACGAAAGTTTTATCCAAAGGTATAAAGATACATGCACAACATATTGCTGTTTTTGCTGCGGTAGGTTATACTGATGTTTTGGTTTATAAGAAACCCAAAGTGGGTGTTATTTCAACTGGAGATGAATTAGTTGAACCCCAAAAAAAGCCTTCACGGTCGCAAATAAGAAATAGTAATGGTTATCAGCTGATTGCACAAGTGCAAAATTGTGGTGCTATAGCAAACTATATGGGTATTGCTAATGATACTCCTGAAGATACATACGACAAAGTAAGCAAAGCCTTAAGCGAAAATGATATTGTTTTATTAACGGGGGGTGTTTCGATGGGGTCCTTTGATTTTGTCCCTAAAGTTTTAGAAAAAGCCGGTGTTAAAATTGATTTTGATGCTATTGCTGTAAAACCCGGAAAACCCACAACATTTGGAATGGCAGATAAAAAGTTCTGCTTTGGGTTGCCCGGAAATCCTGTTTCTTCGTTTATTCAGTTTGAATTATTGGTAAAACCTTTAATCTACCATATGATGGGACAGAATTATCAACCACTCGATATTCGCATGCCCATGGGAATTGATTACACAAGAAAAAGTACTAAACGCAAATCGTATTTCCCAATAATTATTAAAAAAGGAGAAATTTTTCCTGTCGATTATCATGGTTCTGCTCATATTCACGCATTATCTGTGGCGCACGGAATTGCAGCCATTGATATTGGTAAGAAAGAGATTAAGAAAGGAGAAAGAATTCATGTACGACAGATTTAACCGTAAAATAAACTATCTGCGCATATCGGTTACCGATCGTTGTAACCTTAGGTGTGTATATTGTATGCCCGAAGAAGGAGTAAAATTACTCGATCATAAAGATATTTTAACCTTTGATGAGATTGTTCAGGTAACCAAAACAGCAGTTCGTAAAGGGGTTGATAAAGTGCGTCTAACCGGAGGTGAGCCTTTGGTTCGGAAAAATATTGTTGATTTGGTTCGCATGATTGGTGAAATTGAGGGTATCAAAGATTATGGCATGACCACGAATGGGATATTGCTTGATCGGTTTGCCAATGACCTGGCTAAAGCTGGTTTGCAAAGAGTAAATATTAGTTTGGATACAGTGAATGCTGAAAAATATAAACAAATAACTCGTATAGGAGATATTCAGAAAGTTTTTGATGGCATTAAGGCTGCCAGGGAAGCCGGATTAGAACCTATAAAGATTAATTGTGTGATAAAGAATAATAGTCAGGAACCTGATGCTGTTGAGGTTGCTGAATTTTGCCGTAAAAATGATTTAAAAGTTCGTTTTATTAAAGAGATGGATTTAGAAACGGGCAGTTTCTCTATTGTTGAAGGTGGTTTCGGTGGTGATTGTGCGCACTGTAACCGTTTGCGTTTAACTTCCGATGGTAAAATAAAACCCTGTTTGTTTAGTGATTTGGGATATAGTGTTAGAGAATTAGGCGCAGAAAAAGCGATTGGCCTGGCATTGCAAAACAAACCTAAAAGTGGCCATTCAAATCATACCAGTAAGTTTTATAATATTGGTGGATAATACAGTTTAGAGTTCAGAGTTCAGAGTTCAGAGTTTAGAGTTTAGAGTTTAGAGTTTAGAGTT
>JASGMZ010000041.1 GCA_030156305.1 Bacteroidales bacterium
ATGATTATAACGAACCTACAAACAGTATGTGGCGTACATTGGACTTATCATGGCGAGCTCCATCTGACCATTAAAATCAAAATTATAAACAGATGAAAATAGTATCCAATAATTTTTATTTAATATTCATTTTTTTTCTGCTTTCATCAACCTCATTACTTAGTCAGGAAAATGTGAAGATTTCAAAATGCGATCAATTATTAGATGCAGGATATGTATCTAATGGACAGGAATATAAAACGCAGCTTAACGAAAACAATAAAGCAAAATTTCACACTACATTTTATGGAGGTAGTTACTATAGAGTGATAGCATGTACAGATAATAATAATTATCCGTTGATCTTTTCTGTTTTTGATACCGAAAAGAATTTGCTTTTTTGCAATAAAGATTACCAATATACCCCTTACTGGGACTTCACTTTTTCCTCAACCATTGATTGTATTATAGAGTTTGAACTTAAAAGCGAGAAACCCATAAATGATGAAGTTTTAATGTTAATTGGTTTTAAAGAAAAATAATCGTATTTTCGTATACATCAACCTTTACAGGACTTTAAAAACAACCTATGAGCGAGCAAATATTAAAAGCATTAATGCAACTTTTTGCAATTATTGCACATCCCTCAAGCGATGCAAAAGAACGTAGGTCTATTGTAGAATATTTTCTAAAACGACAATTAAATCAGGAAACTGTAAAAACTTATTTAAAAGTTTTTGATGATTATTATAAAATACACCAACAGAAACTTAGCGAAAAAAGCAAACGTAAAAAACGCACCGCATCAAGCTCGGTAAGGGTTTTAAAAATCTGTACGCAAATCAATGAAGAGTTAACACAAAGGCAAAAACATGTTGTTTTAGTACAGCTATTAGAATTTGTAAAATCGGGCAGGGAAATTACCGAGCAAGAAATGGCTTTTGTTACTACTGTTGCTGACAGTTTTCATATACAACAAGAGGAATACAAGGAAATTGAAGATTATGTTTTCTTTGGTGCCGACAGATTGCCAGATACCAAAAAACTTCTGATAATTGACCATAACAAAAACTTTTCGCACGATAAAGTTTTTCATATGGAACATCCTTTGCTTGAAGGGCAATTAAGGGTTCTGGAAGTTTCATCCGCCAATATGTATTATATTAAATACATTGGCGAAAGCGAATTATATCTTAACGGCCAACTTCTCGAGCAAGAAAAAGTTTATGTATTAAATAACGGAGCTTCGATTCGAAATCGCAAAATACGTCCTATTTATTATGGCGATATCATTAGTCAATTTAATATTGACCGAATAAAAACAAGAATTTTATTTGAAGCCAAAGGCATAAAATACCGATTTAAATCAGGAGCTATTGGATTACATACCTTAAATTTTACAGAAGAATCAGGACATTTGGTAGGAATTATGGGAGCCAGTGGTGCAGGAAAATCAACCCTTTTGAATGTACTTAACGGAACTTCTACACCTACCGAAGGGAAAGTACTGGTTAATGGAATTAATGTTCATACAGAAAAAGAGGAAATTGAAGGGCTAATTGGCCATGTTTCACAAGATGATTTGCTTATTGAGGAATTAACCGTTTATCAGAATTTATATTATAATGCCAAATTATGTTTTGATAATTATACAGAAGAGCAAATACAGGAAGCAGTATTCGATGTACTGGAAAATTTAGGACTATATGATATCCGTGATATTGAAGTAGGAACACCATTAAATAAAAAAATTAGCGGGGGACAACGTAAACGACTAAATATAGCATTAGAATTAATACGGGAACCGGCTGTACTTTTTCTTGATGAACCCACATCAGGGTTATCTTCCCGCGACTCAGAGAATATTCTCGACCTGCTAAAAGAATTAACACTAAAAGGAAAACTCGTTTTTGTAGTAATTCATCAACCCTCATCGGATATTTTTAAAATGTTCGATAAATTATTAATTCTTGATAACGGAGGGTACTTAATCTACGACGGAGACCCTATTGATTCGATTATTTATTTCAAATCCAGTATCCAGCATGCAAACTGGAGCGAAAGTGAATGCCACAGTTGCGGGAATGTTAATCCGGAACAACTTTTTAATATTATTGAAACCAAGGTTGTCGATGAATATGGCAATTTTACCAATGAACGCAAAATATCACCCGCTGAATGGAGAGAAAATTTTGAAAAAGAAAAGAATAAAGTCGAAAATAATCAAAAAACAGGAACATTATCGAACCATCCTAACCCTCAAAACCGCAAACTACCTGAAATTTTATTCAAAACACCCAATCGATTTAAACAATTTTCAGTGTTCGTAAAACGTGATGTTCTTTCAAAATTATCTAACACACAATACTTAATTATAAATTTTCTGGAAGCTCCTCTACTCGCATTTTTACTTGCTTATATCATTAAATATTACAACATAAATGTTAGCAACGAAATTGGTTATACCTTAATGGAGAACAGCAATTTACCCGTATATATTTTTATGGCTGTTATCGTTGGGTTATTTATTGGCCTTACAGTAAGTGCGGAGGAAATTATTAAAGATCGCAAGATATTAAAAAGGGAAGCATTTCTTAATTTAAGCTGGGGAAGTTACTTGTTTTCTAAAATTGCTATTCAGTTTACATTATCTGCCATTCAGGCTTTAATGTTTGTAATTATTGGCAATTCAATTATGGAAATAAAAGGGATGTATTTTGAATACTGGCTGGTGCTTTTTAGTGCATGGTGTTTTTCAAATATGTTGGGTTTAGTAATTTCTGATAGTTTTAAAACAGTGATAACCATTTACATATTAATTCCGTTTTTAATTATTCCTCAACTTATATTAAGCGGTATAACTGTTAAATTTGAAAAACTTAACCCTAACATTTCTAATCCGCGGAATATTCCTTTTTATGGAGAAATAATAACCGCTCGATGGGCTTATGAAGCTTTAGCTGTATATCAATTTAAAGAAAATGATTACGAAAAACAATTTTATCCCTATGACAAAGCAATGAGTATTGCTGATTTTAAGAAAAATTACTGGATAAGGACCTTAAATAATAAAGTAACTTTTATTGAGCGGCATATTGACAACGACGAAAAATCAGATGAGGTGAAGCAAAACCTGGAATTGTTAAAAAATGAAATAGAAAAAGAGCTTAAAACGGAATCAGCAAAAATCATAAAATTCGAAAAAGTAGATCAACTAACCCCTCAAAAAATAAATAAAGAAACGATTAGTGGCCTGAAACATTATCTTAATATTTTAAATAAATATTATATTCAACTATACAATAAAGCCAATAGTTTAAAAGATGAGATTATCTCTGAGCATCAAAAAACTCCTGAAGACAGAGCAAAATTTATGAAGCTAAAGCGAGAAAACTATAACGATAATCTTGCCGAATTTGTAAAAAATTCCAATGAAATTAACAGGATTATTGAATATAAAGGAGAATTGTTTCAAAAAATCAATCCTATATTTTTAGATCCACCTAACAAATTTATCAAAGCTCATTTTTATGCCCCAAGAAAACAATTTTTAGGAAAATACTACGATACGTTTAAGGTGAATATAGCCGTTATTTGGGCAATGACTATTTTATTGTTCATAGTCCTTTACTTCAGATTATTAAGAAAAACGCTTGACTTTTTTGAGGAAAAAAATTTAAAACGAAAAAAAATTGAACGTTAAAACATAAAAAAATCATCTACATTCAAGAAACTTGAATGTAGATGATTAAAAAACTATTCAAATCGTATGGTAAATTCCGTAATTAGTTTCTCCTAATCAACAACCTCAATCATTTTGAAAGGAATTCGAATAATTGATTCATAATCTTCTCCTGCCTCAAGCATATCTTCATCATCTTCTTCATAATACCAGTTAATAATCACATCATTACGAGCTTTTTTAATCGACTCTAATTTTTTAAAAACATCTAAAATACATTTAGATGAACTGGTATTAAAATATTCTAACTGAATATTTACCGTCGTAATTTTTGGAGGATTTTTCGAATATTCTTCAAGCCATTCAACTAATGGTCGATAAAATTCGATCGAATTTTCCGGAATTGATCTTCCTTTTATTTCAATTACACCCGTTTCAGCATTAAAATTTACTGCCGGGGTTTTTGGAGTTCCTTCAATTGAAATTGATTCCATAGGATGCTTATATTTAAGTTTTATATTTTGTTTACTATATTTTAATATTTAAAATAAAAAAAGAATAATTTGTATTATAATCATTAAATTCATAATCTATATGTCCGTCTGTTCTTCGCGCAATATCAATTAATCCTAAACCTCCTCCACCTTTATCAGAAAATTTTTGATTATTTAATACAAACTTATACAATTCTTTTAATTCATCTCTTGATAAAGATTTTATTTTATCCAATCTTTCTTGTAAACTTTTAATTTTTTCAGCTTTGATGAAATTACCTGTTTGAATTTGGTATTGATCATCAATTTTTGAAACGACAAATATGCCAAAATGAATATCCAGCCCGCTGTTAAACTCACCCGGTAAATCATCAACATGATGATAAAGATTTTGCAAACTTTCTACTAAAACATTATATATTTTCTTTTTAGTAATTGACTTATCAATAACATGATCAAGTTTTGTTTCAACTACTCCAAGTACATTTGTAATTAATTGTGCAGTAATGCTTCCTTTATATGCCAAAAGCACTTCACCATCATTCATTTTAGAAAATTGCTCGTCGATATCAAAGCTCATATAGGCTTTCTCTTTATTTCTTTAACAAGTTGTATAAAATTAAAACATTTTTATCCGTAAAACAAATATTATTAAAGATTGGTTCACGATTTAATTTCGATACTAATGATCAATCATCAATACATTTTATTGTATTACAGAAAATTTACGGATATTAAAATTAAACAAGTTCTCTGAGCTTTCAAAATTATTTTTTTTAATCGACCCCAAAAACCGGATGAATGGCCGTTTTTTTAGTACGAAAAATTTTTCGCCTATATTTTAAATTTTCGTTTTTTGCTTCCCTGATATATGTCATATTTCAAAAATTTACACTCCAAAGGCCCATTATACAAGGTTATTTTATTGGAAGGTTTTAGGCCAATGTATTTAATGGCATTAAGATTACTGCTTAGTAACCAGATACTATATCCTTGATATTTATCTTTAAACAAATCGCCCAAAGTGCTATAAAAATCTTGAATATTTGTTTTCTTTAATCTTTCACCATAGGGCGGATTTGTTATAATGGTTCCCTTCTCATTTTCTGGTGGAGTGTAATTTTCGATAGGGGTTATATTTAAATCTATTTTACGTTTTAATGCTGCATTAGAAATATTTTCCCTGGCAATACGAATAGCTATTTCGGAAATATCAGAACCTATAATTTTAGATTTAAATGTTTTGGTTTCTGATTCTTCTTCATAAATTTTTTCAAATAATTCACTATCAAAATCTTTCCATGATTCAAAACCAAATTTTTGTCGGTAAATGCCGGGAGGGATTCCATAAGCAATCATTGCTGCTTCAATAAGCAACGTTCCTGAACCACACATAGGATCGATAAAATTACTTTTAAAATCCCAATCTGATAATAAAATCATTCCAGCAGCCAACACTTCATTCAAAGGTGCTTTAGTAGCTTTTATTCTGTATCCTCTTTTATGTAATGATTCGCCAGAGCTATCCAGAGATAATGTACATATATTATCAGAAATGTGGATATTTATTTGTACATCAGGATTTTCAGTTTCTACATAAGGCCTTTTCTTATATTTTTCTCTAAATTGATCTACAATAGCATCTTTTACTTTTAAGGCGACATATTTTGAGTGTGAAAAATGTTGTGAATAAACAACGCTATCAATAGCAAATGTTTGATGTACATCAAATATGGTATCCCAGGGAATAGATTTTACAGCATCATATAATTCAATCTCATGTTGAGCTTTAAATTCGGCGATAGGCTTTAAAATTTTAAGCGCTGTTCGCAAATGAAAATTGGCTTTGTACATTAAGGCTTTATCTCCGTAAAATTCGACTCCCCTATTGCCAATACTAATATTAGAAGCTCTTAGATGTATTAACTCTTTTTTTAAAACATCTTCCAGTCCATGGAAGGTTTTAGCAAACATTTTAAATTTTTGTTCTTCTTTCACGTATGGATATTTTATTTAGCTATTTGAAAAAAATCTTCAACCGCAGTTACAGCATTCTGCATTCGTTGATCACTTTTTCCTGCAATTATTTTATATGGGAAATGATATTCATCTAATTCATGCGTATATATATCAAACAATTTATTTCTCATTTCTCCTCCATTTTCTCTTACAGAATCGGGTATCCATGGGACATCTGTATTACAAAGCAAAAACAAATCAATAGAACTTTCTTTTATTTTTTTTTCAAGCCAATGGGGTACTTTTTGATAAACCACCCTAAACCAAACTTTTGTAATAATTAAATAAGTATCGTAAAATAACCATTGATCTGCTTTTTTAAGATACTTTTTTTCCTGTTCGATTTGTTTTTGTGCAATATGCTCCACATCCTGAAAAGTATAGGGACGATTTAAATTTGCAATATAATCACGAGCATACTCAGGAATCCATAGTGAATTAAAATAGTTAGCCAAATATTTTGCCAATTCGGTTTTTCCTGTGGATTCAGGGCCAATTAAAACCACCTTTTTCATTTTGTCTTTAGCTCCTTTTTCCATTCAATATAACCAATTACAGCAAGCAAAGTATAAACGGCAAAAAGAATTACCGTGGCATATAATCCTTTATAAATATACAATCCCAATGAAACTGAATCAACAATTATCCATATCAACCAATGTTCGATAATTTTTCGGGCAAGCATCCAGGTAGCCACAAAACTTCCTGCGGTGGTAAAAGCATCCCAATAAGGTATTTCAGAATCAGTGAAATTAATAAGAATAAATGCAATGATACCAAATAGAACTGCTGTTGCCACAGCAATATATAGTAATCTTCGATATCCTGCGTTAGATATTTTAAGGTCATCTTTTTTTGTACTTTTGCCTCCAAATAGCCAAAAATACCAGCCATAAATACTAACTACCAGATAGTAAACCTGCAAGCCCATATCGGCATAGAATTTAGTAACAAAAAAGACGTAAATATATAATGCAGAGGTAATTAGGCCTATAGGCCAACACCAAATATTTTGTTTAATAGATAAAATAATATACAATAAACCAAATAGTGCCCCTAAAAGCTCAATATAATTATTAAAAATCCAAAACAATATCTGTTCCAGCATTATATTATAGATTTAAAACGCTGCAAAGATATTAAAAAGTGGCAGGTTTAAGGTAGAGTTAATACTTGTTTTTGGTATTTATCCCATTCTTTTATTACTTCAACAGCTTTATTAAATCCTTTATCGCGGGTATTTACTATTTGGAAATATTCATTCATATCCCATAAATCGCGAGCAATTAATCCTTTCACGATTAAACTGAAGTTTTCCTTAGAATTTTCATACTCTTCGTCGGTAACTTCAACATTATGTTTTTTACCGTACTCACGCAGCTCTTTTAAAATCCTTTCATCGACTTTAAATTTGTTATTAAATGCCTGAAAATCATTATAAGTTGATTTTAATTTTTTCCGGTTTTTATCGATATATTCTAGTACAAAAGAATTTAATAATCCTTGTCGTACCATTTTACTATAATAATCGGTTACCGAAGTTGTATCTAAAGGAACAAAGATATCGGGCATAATACCACCACCACCATAAACGAGGCGTTTATTTTTTAAAGTATAGTATTTCAACGAATCAGGTAAATTAATACTGTCTTTATTGACAAACTCACCATGTTCGAAGCGGTTTAACAATTCTTTGGCATATTCCTCTGAACCATTCTCATAAGGTTTTTGTATCAACCTACCGGTTGGTGTATAATAACGAGCTACTGTAAGCCGAATCATCGATCCATCGGGCAAATACATAGGTTTCTGAACCAATCCTTTACCAAAAGACCTTCTTCCAATAATTATACCTCTGTCCCAATCCTGAATGGCTCCCGAAACAATTTCGCTGGCAGAAGCTGATCCTTCATCAATTAGAATCACTACTTTGCCTTCTTTAAAAATACCGTTACTTGTCGAGAAGTTTTCCATTCTCGGTACTTTCAGCCCTTTAGTATAAACAATTAATTTATCCTTTTCCAAAAACTGGTCCGCAAGCTCAACTGCTTTATCTAAATAACCTCCTCCATTTCCTCTAAGATCAAGGATAATTGAATTTGCTCCCTGTTTTTTTAAGGCAGTTATTTTTTCTTTAAATTCATCAACGGTTGTCATGGCAAACCGATTGATTTTAATATATGCAATCTCTTGATCTACCAGGTATGCAGCATCAACACTGTAGATAGGTATTTTGTCGCGAATAATCGTAAAATATAAAATTTCACTAACTCCTTTACGCTTAATGCCCACATGTACTTTAGTTCCTTTTTCACCCAGCAAACGATCACGTACACCTGTGGTTGAAATATCGACACCAGCTACATTTTCGCCATCAATTTCAACAATTCGATCGCCTGCCCGAATCCCCACCTTTTCCGATGGGCCTCCTGAAATTGGAGAAATGACATAGATGGTATCCTCTAAAATATTGAACTGAATGCCAATTCCTTCAAAGTTTCCTTCTAAAGGTTCATTCATTTCTTTCACCTCATCGGCAGGAATATAAACAGAGTGCGGATCAAGATCTTTTAAAATATTTACAATTGCATCCTCAACTATTTTTTCCGAATTAACAGAATCAACATAATACGAAGATATATACCCCAAAGCGCGGCTAAATTTAAAAATATCTTCGGTTAAATATTGTGAAAATAGCTGAAAGGGTAAAACAAGTAAAAACAGAGTGATATATATATAATAAATACGTTTTTTCATCATTTCAAAATTTTTAGATTATCTTAAAGTATAACAAATATTATATAAAATTAGTTTCTTGGCCTTAAATTAAAGGGGATCTTTATTACATCCGATAAATCTTCACCATCTTCAAAAATCTGATCATCAACATCTTCATAATACCAATCGACGGTTATTTTTGCTTTTTTTTGATATAGTTTTTTAAAATAATCTAAAATTTGAAGAATATATTTAGAAGAAGCCGAATTCATGTAATCAAGGTCAAACAATAAATTAAAATGAAAATCTTCAAGTTTTTCGTTATGTAAGATATTGTTTACGTACATTTCTATTTTATAAATAATGGATTCATAAAATGCAACTACATCCTCAGGACGAGATGTCCCAATTAATTCAAATTTTCGATTATTTATATCAAAATGAATTTTAGGAGTAAATTCGGTTGATTCAATATAAAGATTTTCCATTTATTTTGAAGTCTTTTTATTTCTTATTAATCAATATTTCGAGCGTGTAATATAAGAATTTATTGTCAATTTTTTGAAACGAATATTTAATTTTATTTCGTGCCACCTTGGCAATTCGTATCAGTCCAATACCGGGTGATTGCTTAACACTGTAAATTTCGTTTTTTAAAATTTCCTTATACCATTTTCGCAATTCAGGTAATCCAACATCATTTATTTTATCGAGATGGCCTTTCAATTTATTTACATCTTTATGTTGGATTGGGTTGGACGCAATTAATCGATAAAATTTATTTTCGTTAAGGATTTTAAATACAGGAAAAAATTCAGCATGATTAAATGATGTAATTTTATTTGAGGTATACCTGTAATTATTCTCAAGCATTTCCACCATTACAATCTGTATTTTATTAGACATTAAATCGTTTAACGCTCCCGATTGTTGCAGTTCAAACAACTCTTTAAGTAATTTGTTTACAATGGTATAATTAAAAAAACCTTTGTAATATAATATGGGTTTATTATTGTCCATCCTTTAATACTGGAGTAAAAAAATTCTAAGTTATTCCCACTCAATGGTTGCTGGTGGTTTTGAACTTATATCATAAACAACCCGGTTTATTCCTTTTACATTATTAATAATTTTATTAGAGATATCGCTTAAAAAATCATAGGGTAAATGCGACCAGTCGGCAGTCATCCCATCTGTAGAAGAAACAGCTCGCAAGGCAACAGCATTTTCATAAGTTCGCTCGTCACCCATAACTCCTACCGATTGAACAGGAAGCAAAATTGCTCCTGCCTGCCACACTTTATCGTATAAATCGTATTTCTTTAACCCTTCAATATAAACATCGTCAACCTCTTGTAATATATGAACTTTTTCGGGTGTGATATCTCCCAATATTCGAATAGCTAATCCCGGCCCGGGAAATGGGTGACGGCTAATCAGCTCTTTTTTAATACCCAGGGATGCTCCTACTCGTCTTACTTCATCTTTAAACAGTAATTTTAAAGGCTCTACTACTTTTAAATGCATTTTTTCAGGTAAGCCACCTACATTATGATGAGATTTAATGGTAACCGAAGGCCCGTTAACAGAAACCGATTCAATAACATCGGGATAAATGGTACCCTGAGCCAACCATTTAACATCTTTAATTTTATGTGCTTCCTGGTCGAATATCTCAATAAAAACACGGCCAATAATTTTCCGTTTCCCTTCGGGATCTGCAACACCTTTTAACTGTCTTAAGAATTGTTCTTTAGCATCAACACCTACCACATTCAATCCCATATCTTTGTAGGATTCAATTACTTTTTCAAATTCATTTTTCCTCAATAAGCCATTATCAACAAATATACAAGTAAGATTTTTGCCAATGGCTTGATGCAAAAGAACAGCGGCTACAGAAGAATCAACACCTCCCGATAATCCCAGCACAACTTTATCGTTGCCCAATTTTTCTTTAAGCTCTTTTATGGTATCGTCAGCAAAAACGGTTGGAGTCCAATCTTGTTTACAAACACAAATATCCACTAAAAAATTCTGTAATAACTGCCTGCCTTGTGTTGTATGATAAACTTCGGGATGAAACTGTATCCCATAGGTTTCTTCATTCATTATTTTAAAACCTCCAAACCGAACATCACTGGTGCTGGTTATTACCTGAAAATTATCAGGTAATTTGGTAATTGTATCCCCATGCGACATCCATACCTGGGTGTTTATTTCCAACCCTTTCATTAATTTATTTTCTGTATCGATATGGCTTAATCGTGCACGCCCATACTCCCTGTGTTTAGAAGGCATTACTTCACCTCCGTAATTTTGTGCTAAAAATTGAGCCCCATAACATACGCCCAACAAGGGTAACTTAGCTTTAATTTTCGATAAATCAGGGATTGGGGCATTTTTATCACGAACAGAAAATGGGCTTCCGGATAAAATTACTCCTTTAAATGAAGAATCAAGGGTTGGAATTTTACTAAAAGGATGAATCTCGCAATAAACATTCAACTCTCTAACTCTTCGGGCAATTAACTGAGTATACTGTGAGCCAAAATCAAGGATAAGAATTTTTTCGTGCATCATTTATATTTTTTCGGGCAGTAAATAAAATCTTTGCAAAGATAATATTAATGAATAAAAAAAGTCCCGAAACCGGGACTAAAAAAAAGCAGATTTATTTAAATTTCCCTAAAATATCTTTTACACCACATTGCAACTATAGGTTCATAACTACCTGACATTAAGAAGAGTCATTTTAAAAAATTTCTGCAGGTATCACTACGGATTTTTTTCGGTAGAATGGGACTGCTTTATAACCCATCAGGCCATATACCTGTTTTACCTTTTGTGTAGACTCAGTGCATGGATGTTTCATAAGTGTACATTTTTATGGTTATTTTGTAAGAAGCCCAAATTCTACGATTCTCTTTCTAATTCAACTACATACTTTTCTCCGTCTTCTGCCGGAAATACCGGGTTAAATACCTTCCTTGCTTCTTCAACTAAAGGTGTAACATCCTTGTACCTGCCCGAAAAATGTCCAATAATTAATTTCCTGACATTCGCTTTTTGAGCAATGGTAGCTGCTTGCTTTGCTGTTGAATGGCAGGTTTTTTTAGCCTGACTGCTTAATTGTTCAGTGAATGTAGCTTCATGAAAAAGTAAATCTACATTTTGTATTATAGAAATTATTTTTTCCGAATAAGCTGTATCGGTACAATAGGCATACGAACGTTGTTTGTAAGGTGGCAAAGTTAATTCAGCATTAGGAATAATCTGTTTTTCAGACAATTTAAAGTCAGCTCCCGCTTTAATATTTTGTCTTTCTCTTATAGGAATTTCGTATTGTTGAACTACATTTTTCCTCAAATTTCGTAGATGTGGTTTTTCTTTAAACAGAAAACCGCAGGTTGGAATTCTGTGTTTTAAAGGAATTGTTTCCACCGTAATTCTTTTATCCTCATAAATAATCTCATTTTTTTCAGGATGTAAATGATGATAAACAATAGTAAATGGGAGTTTTCGCTCAAAATAAGCGATATGGTTTTCTAAAATATGCTCCAGCTCTTTATGTGCGTAAATATGTAAATCGGTTTGTCGATTTAACAAACTAAAGGTTGATATTAATCCAAACAAACCAAAAATATGATCCCCATGTAGATGACTGATAAAGATATGGTTAATTTTTCCAAACCTGATTTTATTTTTACGAATCTGAAGTTGCGTACCTTCACCACAATCGATTAAAAAAAACCGCTCATGAGCATTGAGCACATGAGCGGTTAAGTTTCTTTTCGAAGTTGGAACAGCAGAGCTGCTTCCGAGAATTGTTAATTCAAAGGTCACATCTACTTATTTTTTATTGTTTCGTTCTTCCTCTTCTGCCTTAACAATATCTACTGCTTCTTCATTTGAATAAGCAATATTTAATACGGTATCCAACTGCGATATGGTAATTAATCTATCTACAGCATCGTTTAATCCTGTAAGTACAAATGTACCATTAGCGTTTTTACAAAGACGATTGGCAACCAAAATAGCACTTAAACCGGAAGAATCACAATAACGACAGTTACTTAAATCAAGTATAATGTTTTTTTCTCCTTTACCAGAGATTAAAACCAATTCGGATTTCAAACTGGGAGCGACATTGGTGTCCAATTTCTCCTCCATTACTTGAATTAAAGTATACTTTTCCAGTTTTTCAATCTTAAATTCCATAATTTAAAAATTTAAATTAAATAAAAGTACTATTCCGCTGCTTTATCTTCTTTATTTTCTTTATCGTCTTTCTTTTCTTCTTCTTTTTTAGAATCCTCAGCTTTCGCTTTTTTAGCAGCCTTTTTTTCTTCTTTCTTTTCCTCTTTATTCACTTCTTTTTTCATCTCTTCTTCTTTAGGCTCTTCTTCTTTAGCAGCTTTGGTGTTCTTGGTTTCTTTTTTGCCTTCAGCTTTTTTAGCTTCTTTAGCATCCATTTCAGCTTTCTTTTCTGCTATTTCTTTCTTCTGTTCTTCTTCCATTTCGCTTTTTAACGAAGCTAATTCAGAAATATCCCCTAAAGTAGTTTTTTCAAGGTTTGATTTCACCTTTTTTACTGCTTTCTTGTTTGCTGCTAATTTTTGTTTCTTTTCAGCGGCTACTTCTTCTTTCTTTTCATCTTCGAATACACGGCTATGAGAAAGAATAATTTTCTTGGATGATTTTGAGAACTCAATTACTTTAAAAGGTAACCTTTCATCTGCTTTAGCAGCACTTCCATCTTCTTTTACCAAATGTTTAGGTGTTGCAAAACCTTCAACTCCATAAGGTAATGCTACTACAGCACCTTTGTCAAACAAATCAACAATAGTTCCTTCATGGATTGAACCAACCGTAAATACTGATTCAAATACATCCCATGGGTTTTCTTCTAATTGTTTATGGCCTAAGCTTAACCTTCTGTTTTCTTTATCAATTTCAAGCACTACAACTTCAATAGTTTCTCCAATAGAAGTAAATTCTGCAGGGTGCTTAATTTTCTTTGTCCATGAAAGGTCAGAGATATGAATTAAACCATCAACTCCTTCTTCAATTTCGACAAAAACACCAAAGTTGGTAAAGTTACGAACAGTAGCTTTGTGTTTGCTTCCTACAGAATATTTCTCGTCGATATTATTCCATGGGTCAGGTTTTAATTGTTTAATACCCAATGACATTTTTCTTTCTTCGCGGTCAAGCGTAAGAATTTGGGCTTCTACTTCGTCACCCACTTGTAAAAATTCTTGTGCACTTCGTAAGTGCTGTGACCAAGACATTTCTGAAACGTGAATTAACCCTTCAACCCCTGGTTGAATTTCAACAAATGCACCATAATCGGCAAGTACAACAACTTTACCTTTTACAGTGTCGCCTACTTTCAGGTCTTTATCCAATGAATCCCATGGATGTGGGGTTAATTGTTTTAATCCAAGAGCAATACGTTTCTTATCATCGTCGAAATCAAGTATTACAACATTTAATTTTTGATCTAATTCAACAATTTCTTCCGGATGATTTACACGGCCCCAGGAAAGGTCTGTGATATGGATTAATCCGTCAACACCGCCAAGGTCGATAAATACACCGTAAGAAGTAATATTTTTAACGGTTCCTTCAAGAACCTGTCCTTTTTCGAGCTTAGCAATAATTTCTTTTTTCTGTTGTTCTAACTCTTCTTCGATAAGAGCTTTATGAGAAACAACAACATTTTTAAATTCGTGATTAATTTTAACCACTTTAAATTCCATGGTTTTGCCAACAAATACATCGTAATCACGAATAGGCTTCACATCAATTTGTGAGCCGGGTAAGAAAGCTTCAATACCAAATACATCAACGATCATACCGCCTTTTGTACGGCACTTGATGTAACCTTGAATAATTTCATCTTTTTCGAGCGCTTCGTTTACTCTGTCCCAAGAGCGTAATGCTCTTGCTTTTTTGTGCGAAAGCACTAACTGACCGTCTTTGTCTTCCTGGCTTTCCACATAAACTTCAACTTTATCGCCTACCTTTAAATCGGGATTGTAACGGAATTCGTTTAAACTAACAACGCCTTCAGATTTATAACCAATATTGATTACTACTTCACGTTTAGTCATTGAAACAACAGTACCATCAATTACTTCGTTTTCAGTAATTGTTGATAACGTTTGATCGTACATCTTTTCAAATTCCTGACGTTCTGATTTGTCGTACGAATCTGCTTCTTCATCAATTTTATCCCAATCAAATTCATCGCTTGGGGTAGCGAAATCTAAAACAGAATCTTCGTCATTTTTCTCCGTTTTTTCTGCTTTTTTTGTTTCTTCTTTTTCTTTTGCAGTTTCTTCAACTTGCACATTCTCCTGCTGTTCTACATTTTCTTTTTGTTCTACAGCTTTGTTCTCTTCTTTTTCTACCATTTAATTTGTGTTAATTAATTTTAGTATATTAGACATTATTTATAGATTAACAGAGTGCAAAAGTATAATTTTTATTTAATTAATTAAAAATAAAGATACTAAAAATCATCATACGAATCAAATCTAACAAATTAAAGAATATCATTAGCTGACAAAACAATAAAAATA
>JASGMZ010000042.1 GCA_030156305.1 Bacteroidales bacterium
TTGTAATTTTTCTTTTAAATATATCTATATAGAATAGTACTTAAAAAGTTAAATATAGTCAGTTATAATGCGAATGCATTAACCCGAATTACAAATTCGGTTAAAAAAGAAAGCGCCATTATAAATGACGCTTAGCGGGGGGACGGCTACAAATTTTGATATTTAGCACTTTGCCTGCCATTACTTATATAAAAGTTAGGCAACGTAATTATTTGATTATCTGTAGTTTTTATTCAAAGTTGCTTTATATTCTTTCTTTCCTGACATTTCTGCTCCATCAATACCATATGTTGGACTATATTTTCCTGCTGGTAAATCCTTAAAGGTATAGGCGTTACATGCTCTAGCTACATCCACATATTTAGTCACTGCTGTATTTATTGAAGATGCAGCCATGTCAACAAGAACTCCTGCAAGGCCTCCTGCTCCAGAGTTTATTGATGCATCATATGTGACATTTCCTTTCCGTGTATAAATAACTTCATTCGTTTTGGTTGATTTGATAATATACTCAACCTCAACATAAACTTTAGCTGCCAATCCAGATTTATCCCATTTATGAATTATGGTAAACACTGCTACATCAGCCCCAAACACTTCACTGAATTTTGATAGTGGAGAATTTAAAAATAACTCTGCATCATAAGCACTTTCTCTTTTTAATATTTCCATTGATAAAAACGGCGGTATTACATAATAACCAGCATTTGCAATTGGGATATTTAGTGTTGAATGAAAATACTCTTTAGCCTCTACATTAGTACTCTTGTTAATTGGTGGCATTATTAGCACTGACAATGGTTTCTCATCATAAATACCTTTATAAGCAGTTGATTTTGGAATCTTTGAAGTTGTCGTGCAACTTGAAACTACCATCAAAATTATAATTGTAAAAAAAATTAATTTTTTCATTCTTCTATCATTTTTAAGATTTGTTCAATAAATATTTTTGATTCAGGATAAAGGGCAATTTCTTTCATAAGCATTTCTTTTCCTTCTTCTTTTTTTCCTTCCTGTAATAAAATAAATCCATAATCTGCACAAACTCCAGGTGGAACGACACCCCTAGTCCCTTTTTGATTTTCAATAACTTGCTGATAATTCTCAATCAATTCCTGAATCGATTTTTCATCAGAATTTTTTAAGTAATTATAACTTGTTGTCTCATAATCGCCCCATGTATATAATGGTTTTTGGGTTGTACATGAAGCTAATATTGCTAAGGTAGCAAATAAGATTAAACTTTTCCTCATGGTAATATAATTTGTTTAGTTTCTTGAGTTGACACAAAGATTTGTTTCGAAAAAATAGTTTCATTATTGTATTTTACAGTTACAACATGTTTTCCTGTTGAAATAGCATAAACACTGCCTTTTGGTCTTTTTGCACCTGCTTTGTTAACTTTTGCTTTAAAAGTTGTTGTTTCATCTATTGTTACATCTACGCCGCCAGAGTAATTACTCGGATTACCAATAAGTTCAATATATGATTGGTCTTCCAAACCTTTCGTTACGGTTTTAACACCTGTGCAACCAGTTATTATAAATAACCCAATTGTTAATATAATTATGATATTTTTCATTATTTTATTTCTTTTATGTAATAATTACTTAAATTTTGTTTATCTATTTCACCCTCGGTAAAAGAAACCATTGAAAATTCGTTTTGAGAATTATCGCCACCTAAAAAATCAATTTTTATTTTACCCACAACTTTTCCTGGCAACTCCATCATCATGCCTGTTTGCGGATTCTTTACGCTTTTACCTTTTTCAACAACCTGAAAAATATCGCCAACTTTAAGACCTTGACTTGCACCACCTGAAATAATTATACCATTTTCGTCATAAGTTAAGAAGTAAGATTTCCATGGTTTCTCCATACAGTTATTAATAATATTCTCTACAAGTTTTGATATTGCTGCCGATATTGCTTTATCACTTAAAGTTGCATCATAATCAGTTCGTTCTCCAAGTCCCATGACAGTTTGGTTCGTAGTTGTAGCTTCGCCTTTAGCTTCCTCAGAATAAATTATTTGTCCTGTTGAAACATCAACTAATCTGATACTAACTCCTGCTTGTACAGTCTGAGTTTTTGTCCTTGAAAAAGCATTTACATCTCCAACATTTTTTCTGCCAAATTCTGTTACAGAACCGATAATCAAATAATCGGCACCAACTTTCTGTAACCCTTCATTACCAGCAATTTTTAATTCTTCTTCTATTTTATCCATATCTTGTCTTTCAAGTAAGATGAATTTATCACTTGCTGCAAGTTTAGTGGATAAAATATCTAAAGCTTGTTTGCCAATCGGGTCATTTTCTTTGTCATAAAATACCCCTTTTGCATATTGGGTCTCATTAGAAAATCGTGCTATAGCAACTTTTCTTTTTAAAACCTGTTCTTCCTTTTTGATTTCTTGAACCTGCGGCTCAACTTGAACAACCTTTTGTTGTGTTGTACAACTGAATGCAATCAAACAAATTGCCAATCCTAATAGATTCTTTTTCATTTTATTTTTAAAATTTAGTTATTAATATATTGAATATCTGTCTGTTTTTATGTTGCCAACGGCAGTCTGTCTAACTGATTTTATTTAAAATATTAAATCAAATATAGTCAATTTTCAGGTATTTAAGTCAGTTTTATACCTGTTTTAAAAATCTGACCAATAATTGAGCTTGAAATTTTATGTGTCAGGTTTCATAATGTTGTTCCCGTCTTCGCTACAGCTACGCCAGATACAGTATGATAACCTGCGTTAATCTTTTTTAAAGATAAAACTTTATTTTTAAATTCATCTGGTTTTGTTAAAATATTTACTTTCAGTGATTTTGTGTCGTCATTCTGCAATGCTCAAGCAACCCTTCGACCCTGACAAAGGAAGGGCTCAGGGCGTTGGCTTGGCATTGCACTCATTCCTAACAAAATTCAGGTTTAATTTCAAACCATTTTTCAATAGCATCAAAAGGCGTTTTTACATTAAGCTCTTTTCTCAAACTACCGTGTCTTCTATAAAGAATATAATACATCAAAAACTTTAATAATTCATTTTGAATTTCATCTTTATTGTTGTATTCGTTTTTCTTCATCGTATTATTTTTTATAGTTCCGTTTGCTCTTTCAACTCCCGCATCAAGTTCCCGAAATCAGGACGGAACAGGCTATTCCATTAGTTTTGGGAGTTGCAGGTTTTGTAAGCCTGTGTTCAATATTATTTTCATCACATACAACATCTAATTTAGATGATTTTTGACAATAATGTCCTTTTTTAGATTTTATCAATTTGTTAGTAAATTCAAGTCCGTTATCGGTAAGAACATGTGAAATTTCAAAGGAGAAAAAGTCTAAGCATTTGTTTACCCCGTGGAATCCTGAACTCCGCACATAACTATTTATGTGCGGGGTTCAGAAAAAATGCTCTGACATTTTTATTCCACGGGGTGAATAAAATCTTCAGCATTTTCAAATGTTTTAACATCTTAAACTTTATAGTACAAGGTTCTTGTAGCCCTGTCTATTGCGACAAAAAGATAGTATTTTACACCATTAAAAACGTGGTGAAACTTTACAATTATTTATTCTTTATCGAAAATCCTGCCTGTTCAATTATTTCGCCTAACTGAACATATTTACCCTGCGAATAGGCCATTAACTCCTGGTGTTGCATATTAATGGTTCCTTTTGAAGGATGGATATATCTCTCACTTACCTGAATGTTTACAATTTCGGCCATAAACATATCGTGAGAACCCAGCGGAATAATCTCTTTTACTTTACATTCCAAATTTATCGGCGATTCTTCAATTACCGGAGTTTTTATTTTTTCCGATTTTCCGGGAGTTAAATTTAGTTCTTTAAATTTTTGGTAATCTTTTCCTGATTTACGTCCACACCAATCAGCTTCGTAAGCTAAATCTTTGGTAGAATAGTTGATGACAAATTCTTTGGTACGTTTTACAATATTATAGGAATGCCTTTCCTTTCGGATTGATATGTAACACATGGGCGGAACAGAACAAACAGTGCCTGTCCAGGCAATGGTAATAATATTATATTCATTTTCATTGGTTCCGCAACTTACCATTGCCGCTGGTACCGGATAAATTAAGGGTGTGGGCTTTTTGTTAATTTTCATAATTATTTTGATAAAAATATGCGTTTTAAAAGTACCTCAAACATATTATTTATCCAAATAACGGATGATTGTATTAATCTTGTTACAAAATAGTGCCAGTTTGTCTTTATTTATGGGTAATAAAATGACAAAAGGGCAGTTTTTAAATGTTGGCAATTATTTTGATACCTTAAAATAAAAATTAAAAAGTAAAGGAGAAAAGATATATGAAATTTGACCAATTTACCATAAAATCACAAGAGGCTATTCAACAGGCATTTACTGTTGCCCAGGGATATCAGCACCAAGCCATTGAAAATGGACATTTGTTAAAAGGAATTTTATCACAGGGTGAGAGTATAACTAATTTTTTACTTAAAAAGTTGAATGTAAATCCTGTAAATTTTGAAAAAGTATTGGATAAGATCGTTGAATCTTATCCAAAAGTTTCAGGAGGAGAGCCGTATCTTTCAAAAGAAGCAAACCAATCATTACAAAAAGCCATGAACATCTCAAAAGAAATGGGTGATCAGTTTGTTTCGATTGAACATATTTTATTGGGAATATTGCAGTCGGGTGATGCTGTTGCTCAGCTGATGAAAGATAATGGTATTAGGGAAAAAGATTTGAAAATTGCTATCCAGGATTTACGCAAAGGCTCAAAAGTAGATAGCCAAACGGCCGAAGATACTTATAATTCACTCAATCGGTTTGCGATTAATTTAATAGAACAAGCCAGGGCCGGTAAGTTAGACCCGGTGATTGGACGTGATGATGAGATTCGGCGGGTGCTTCAGATTCTTTCGCGGCGTACCAAAAATAATCCGATCTTAATTGGTGAGCCGGGAGTAGGTAAAACAGCTATTGCCGAAGGTATTGCTCATCGTATTTTAAATGGGGATGTGCCCGAGAATTTGAAAAATAAACAAATTTTTGCACTCGATATGGGAGCGCTTATCGCTGGAGCAAAATATAAAGGCGAGTTCGAGGAACGCTTAAAATCGGTTATCAAAGAAGTAATTGCTTCTGATGGAGAGATTTTAATGTTTATCGACGAGATACACACCCTTGTTGGAGCAGGAAAGAGCGAAGGAGCAATGGATGCGGCTAATATTCTGAAACCAGCACTCGCAAAAGGAGATCTCAGAGCCATTGGTGCTACTACGCTAAACGAGTACCAGAAATATTTTGAAAATGACAAAGCGCTCGAACGTCGATTCCAGAAAGTAATGATTAACGAGCCTGATACGTTAAGTGCTATTTCTATCTTACGCGGATTAAAAGACCGGTATGAAACGCACCATAAGGTGCGTATTAAAGATGATGCACTAATTTCTGCGGTAGAGCTTTCACAGCGATATATTTCTGACCGGTTTTTGCCCGATAAAGCTATTGACCTGATTGACGAGGCTGCCTCGAAGTTGCGTCTGGAGATGAACTCTGTTCCTGAAAGTATTGACGAAATTGAACGTAAAATTAAACAACTGGAAATTGAGCGCGAAGCCATTAAGCGCGAAGGCGATAAAAAGAAAGTTAATGAACTGAGTGAGATTATAGCTAATCTATCCGATGAGCGTAACCAAATGCGTTCAAAGTGGGAAAACGAAAAGTCTATTATTGGCCAGATACAAAAGAATAAAGAACTTATTGATCAATTTAAACTGGAAGCCGAACAGGCAGAACGTGATGGCGATTATGGCCGGGTAGCTGAAATCAGGTATGGAAAAATAAAAGAAGCAGATGCAAACGTTGAAAAGCTTAAAGAAGAGCTTATTCAGCATCAAAGCGAAACAGCTATGATTAAAGAGGAGGTTGAAAGTGAAGATATTGCTGAAATTGTGGCTAAATGGACAGGAATTCCTGTGAGTAAAATGCTTCAGAGCGAAAAAGAGAAATTATTAAAACTCGAAGATGAGTTACATAAGAGAGTTGTTGGCCAGGATGAAGCTATTGCTGCGGTTTCAGATGCTGTAAGGCGAAGCAGGGCAGGCCTGCAGGATGCTAAAAAGCCCATCGGTTCGTTTATATTTTTAGGAACTACCGGCGTGGGTAAAACAGAGCTGGCAAAAGCGTTAGCCGAATTTTTGTTTGATGATGAAAATATGATGACACGGATTGATATGTCCGAATACCAGGAAAGACATTCTGTTTCACGATTGGTAGGAGCACCTCCCGGTTATGTAGGATATGACGAAGGCGGACAATTAACCGAAGCTGTTCGGAGAAAACCTTACTCGGTTATCTTGTTGGATGAAATCGAAAAAGCGCATCCCGATGTCTTTAATATTTTGTTACAAATGTTAGACGATGGCCGTTTAACGGATAATAAAGGGCGGTTGGTGAATTTTAAAAACACGATCATCATCATGACTTCTAATGTGGGTTCACACATTATCCAGGAAGATATTTCGAAATTAAATGATACAAATAGAAAAGACGTACTGGAAGAAACAAAACAAAAAGTGCTTGGAGTTTTAAAACAATCTATCAGGCCCGAATTTATTAACCGTGTGGATGAGATTGTTATGTTTGCTCCGCTTACTGAGAAAGAAATAAATGATATCGTTAGATTACAATTTATAATGATTCAAAAGATGTTAAAAGCACAAAATATCTCTATTGAAATTACTGATGAAGCAGTTGCCTGGATTGGAAAAGCCGGATTCGACCCGCATTATGGAGCAAGGCCGGTAAAACGGATTATTCAAAAGGAAATCCTGAATGAACTGTCGAAAAGAATTATTGCCAATACGATAGACAAGGATAAAAAGATTATTGTGGATAAATATGAGAAAGGTTTAGTTTTTCGTAATTAATGAAGAAAGCCCGGATTTTTTTCCGGGCTTTCTTTATTCAAATGAGTTTAAGCATTCATCAATATTGTCACAAATATCAAAAACATTATGTAATTGAAGCAATTTAACCAGTTCCATTACATCCGGTGATACGTTGCAAATTTTAAACTGGCTATCGTTGTTTTTTGCATTTCTTAAAATTGAAAGTAATGCACCAAAACCAGAACTGTCTACATATTCTATTCCATCAAGATTTAATATCAGCTTTGTATTGGCTTTTGTTAAATATTGAGCTACTTCTTCCTTTAGAGTCTGTGCAATTAAGATATTTAATTTATTAATATTGTCAAAAGATAATATCTCAACGCCATTTTTGGTTTCGTTTTTTAACATAGATTCCGGTTTTATAGTTAATATTCTAAATTATCTTATTTTGTATTAATTTTAGTTCATGAATTGCAATGTCGCTTTGACTTACAAAGTTAGCAATTATTTCCTGATATTCATGAATATTTTTCTCTTCTTTAGCATTTTCTTCTAATTTTTTAAGCTCAGCAGCAAGCTTTTCCATACCAACCATAAGGATTGCAGATTTTGCTTTGTGTGCTGTTCTCGCTAAATTATACCAATCTTTTTTATTATACAAATGATGTAGCATTTTTTGATATTCAGGAACTTGTTCAAAAAACATTTCTATTAATTCGAGAATAAACGTATTATCACCATTACTTATGGATTTTAAATAGGAAAGATTGATTAATTTATTCTCTTGTTTCATATTTTTTATCTAAATTGCTTCTTTAAGTATAGTTTTACTAAGTTATAAAATTAATAAAATAGTTTATAGTGTTTCGAAATTAATTTTTTTATTTTTACTTTACATTTTATAAATATTTTTTTAATTAAAAATCAATCGAGAATTTATTTAAATATTGCTAATGCAAATTAACCTAATTAATATGAAAAAAACCATTCTTTTACTATGTTTATTCGCTTTATTCGTAAGTGCAGCAGCGCAAAACGAACAAGCTTTAAAAGAGTTGGAAAAAAAGTCACGTTTAGTCTATAACGAAGGAGTGAGGCTTGCAGCCGATGGCAAGTATACTGATGCTCATACAAAATTTGATGAAAGTTTGTTTATCCAACCCGAGTTTGCATTACCCTATATTGAAAGGGCTAAAATAAAAATTCTTAACAAAGAATATGATTTAGCTGTGGATGATGTTGCAAGAGCAATTGCTGCTGATGAAGAGGCTGCAGAAGCTTTTTATTTAAGAGGGTATCTCCATATTTTAATGAATAATTATCAGGAGGCTTTAACCGATTTTACTCGTGCAATTCAAAATGGATTATCAGAAAATAAAGTTTATTATTTTAGAGGGTTGATGAATTTTAAATTGAAGGATTATAATAGTGCATTAATTGATTTTACCATGGCTATTGATAAAAAGTATGATTTTGCTTATGCTTTTAATGAAAGAGCCAGCACCAAAAAAATGCTTGGGGATTATCATGGTGCAATACATGATTACAACCAGGCCCTTGCCTATGATTCTACTATTATAAATGCCTATGATAACCGGGCTTCTTGTAAAATTAAAACAGGAGATTTTCAAGGAGCTATCGATGATTATACACAAGCCATAAAAAAAGATCCACAATTTTATATTGCCTACAATAATAGAGGTAATGCATATTTTCAGATGGCCGAATATGAAAAAGCATTAAATGATTTTTCTAAAGTAATTGAAATAAAAAAGGATTATGCTCCAGGATATAATAATGCTGCCATAACAAAAATAAAACTTGAAAATTATTTAGGTGCTGTTAATGATTTAGATAAGGCTATAGAACTCGATAATGAATATGGCGAAGCTTACTTAAACAGGGGGTATGCCAAAGAGTTTTTGGGAAAGTTTGAAGCCGCCTGTAGTGATTGGAGAAAAGCTAAAGAACTGGGAATTGAAGAAGCTGAGAAATATATTTCTGAATGTGAATAATAAATATTACGCAAAATGAAAATTTTAAAACCAATTATACTAACATTGATACTTGTAACACATACAAGCCTGATTATTTTAGCTCAGGAAAATGTTAAAATTAAAAAGAAAGATTTTATCATTGAATATAAAGAAGTAGGTTTTAAAGATGCCTGGAAAGAAGTAAAAGCTGGAGAAAAACTTTTTTCAGCTGGATTGGGTACATACCCAAAAGCCCTTGAACATTATTTACGAGCTTACAAATACAATAGTGAATGTGCTAAATTAAACTATAAAATTGGGGTATGTTATCTTTCTACCAATGAATTTTATAAAGCTACTGACTTTTTAGAAAAATCATATCTTAAGGATGAAAATGTTACAGACGATATCCATTTTATGATGGGCAGAGCGTATCATTTAAATTTAAATTTTGACCAGGCTATTGACAATTATAAAGCTTACTATAGCTCTTTCTCTGTTGAAGAACTTGAGCATCTTGAGGTAAATATCGACAAATATATTAAAGAATGTAAGTACGGTAAAGAATTGGTAAATAATCCAGTTCGTGTTATTATTAATAATCTCGGATCACGTGTTAATTCTGAATATGACGATTACAATCCAGTATTACATCCTTCCCAGGATTTATTATACTTCACCTCCCGAAGAGAAACTGATAAAAATAAACGTCTTGACATAGATAATAAATTTATTGAAAATGTATTTTTTTCAGATCAGGCTGGTGAACTTTGGAGAAAACCAAAATTGCTTGAAAATAAGCTCGAATCAAAAAACAATGAGTCTGTTTTGTTATTTTCCAACGATGGAAATGAAATTTATTTATACAATGGAAAGAAAAACGGAGGAGAAATACTAATTAGTGAACTGAAAAATGATAAGTGGAAATCTCCAAAAACATTAAAAGGAAAAGTTTCATCTAAATACAAAGAAACAACTATTGCATTAAGTCCTGATGAAACTGAAATGATTTTTGTGTCAAACCAGGAGGGAACGATAGGCGGAATGGATTTATTTTACAGTAAACTCGACGAAAAAGGAAAGTGGGCAGAACCCATTAATTTAGGAGCAGCTATAAATACTCCTTATGATGAAGAAGGAGTCTATTGGCATCCAAAAGAAGATAAAGTATATTTTAGCTCAAAAGGACATAACTCAATGGGTGGATTTGATGTATTTGTTATGGAACGTGATGTGGATAAAATGTGGTCTAATCCCCAAAACTTAGGATACCCTATTAATACTCCTAATGATGATTTATTCCTTAAGATGGACGAAAATAATAAACAAGCCTATTACTCTTCTGTTCGCCAAAATGGAAATGGAGGTTTTGATCTTTATAAAATTATATTCCTGGGTGAAGAGAAAGAGCTAAAAGTAACTACTGATGATATTCACCTGGCATGGGAATACAAACCAGTTGATGATTTGTTTTATATCACTCCCCAAGAATTGAAAGTTGATACGGCCTTGTTTATGGTTGGTATGATTACCGATTCAAAGCTAGGAACACCTATTCAGGCTAAAGTAGAAGTAATTGATACAGAGCTGAGTAAGGTAGTTGCTACTGGACTCTCAGATACCTTAGGAAATTATAAAATTCGTATCCCTAAGAAAAAAGATTATGGAGTTGAGGTTACAGCCAAAAATTATTTATTTTATGTAACCATTGTTAATTTATCTGATAAGCAAGTTGTTGACAGTAAAATTCAAGCTAATTTTCAATTGGACAAAATTGACGTTGGCGCAAAAATGGTACTTAAAAATATTTTCTTCGAAACCAATAAGGCAAACTTAAAACCTGAATCAACAGCCGAATTAGAAAGAGTAGCAACATTACTAAAAGAAAACCCGGGAATTCGTCTGGAAATTTCCGGACATACTGATAATGTTGGCTCTTATAGAGCCAATCAGAGATTATCCGAAGCAAGAGCTAAAAGTGTAGTCGATTATTTAATTAATCAGGGTGTAGATAAATCAAGACTTGAATATAAAGGGTATTCATTTACACAACCCGTTGCTGATAACAATACAGCAGAAGGAAGGGCACAGAACCGTAGAGTAGAATTTAAGGTGTTAAGTAAATAACCCACAACAAATATTTTTTATTAAAAGTAAAGGATGATTATTCAAAATCATCCTTTTGCTTTTTGCCATATCATTAATTTTATGAAACATCCATGCACTGAAGTTCACAAAAATGGAATGAATATAACATGGATGTTCCACTAGGCCAATTAATGAACTAAAATATATTCTTATGAATAAATTTTTATAGCTTTGTGACAAGTAAAATAATATAATTATAAAATAAAAATACATACAATGAAAAATACAGCATTCACAAAGTTTCATCTTGAACTGGGAGCAAAGATGCATCCTTTTGCAGGATATAATATGCCCATAGAATACTCTGGAATTAACGAAGAGCATATTACTGTTCGTGAAAAAGTTGGTGTTTTTGATGTATCCCATATGGGCGAATTTTGGATAAAAGGGCCAAAAGCTTTCGATCTGGTTCAGAGAATTACATCAAACAATGTTGCCGGTTTGTACGAAGGTAAAGTTCAATACTCTTGTTTGCCTAACGGAAAAGGAGGTATTGTTGATGATCTGTTGGTTTATATGTTTGATAAAGAAACCTATTTGTTGGTTGTTAATGCAGCAAATATTGATAAAGACTGGGCTTGGGTAACAAAACAAGCTAAAGAAATGGGCCTTGAAATTGGAAAAGAAGTTTACAATGCTTCTGATGAAATTGCTCAACTTGCTATTCAAGGGCCACTGGCTTTAAAAGCTATGCAAAAACTCACTTCTGAGAATGTAGTGGATATGGAATTTTACACCTTTAAAAAAATTGAATTTGCTGGAATTAAGGAAGTAATCTTTTCTACAACAGGTTATACCGGAGCAGGAGGTTGTGAGATTTATGTTGCCAACGAAGAGGCTGATAAATTATGGAAAGCTGTTTTTGAAGCAGGAGAAGAATTTGGGATTAAGCCTATTGGACTAGGAGCTCGTGACACCCTTAGACTAGAATCCGGATTTTGTTTATATGGTAATGATATCGATGATACTACATCGGCTATTGAAGCAGGTTTAGGGTGGATCACTAAGTTTGTTGATGGGAATGATTTTATTGGCCGCGATAAATGGCAAAAACAAAAAGAAGAAGGTGTGGAAAAACGCTTAAAAGGATTTATTATGGAAGATCGTGGAATTCCACGCCAGCATTATAAAGTTGTCGATGCCGAAGGAAACGAGATTGGTGAAGTAACCTCTGGTACCATGTCGCCAATGATTAAAAAAGGAATTGGCATGGCTTACTTGAAAAAAGGATTCTGGAAAGCCGGCACCGAAATTTTTATTGAAGTAAGAAATAAAAAACTGAAAGCAATAGTGGCCAAACCACCCTTTCATTTGAGTTAATAAGAAAATCGTTAAAATAATATACTTTCTACCCTGCTTTTCGAAGCAGGGTTTTTTGTTAATTTTTTGGTAATATCATAATAATTGCTTATTATATATCAGTAAAAATATAAAAACGATGAAAACGGTTGAAGTGTGTTTTACTCCAGAATTGCTAGGGAAATTTAATCTTAATAATAAAATGGTTGTTATAGTTGATATTTTAAGAGCAACAACGATTATAACCACCATGTTTAAAAATGGATTAGATAAATTAATTCCGGTTAACAATTTAAACGAAGCAAAAAAATATAAAGAAAAAGGTTTCTTAGTTGCAGCTGAACGAAATGGAGTAAAAGTAGATTTTGCCGATTTTAATAATTCACCCTATGTATTTACCGAAGAAAATATTAAAGGAAAAACGCTGGTATATAGCTCAACGAATGGAACAAATACAATTAATTCTGTTAAAAATGCAAAACAAGTTATCATTGCCTCATTCCTCAATTTGTCGGCAGTAGCTAAGTATATTAAAAAGGAAAATAACGATGTATTACTGTTATGTTCCGGGTGGCAGGGTAATTTTTGTACTGAAGATGCTTTATTTTCCGGAGCATTATCCGAAGAACTTTTAACAACCAGGCAATTTACTACTAATTGTGATTCAGCAATGGCAGCAATGGATTTATGGTCGGTAGCCAAAAAAGATATTTTAGCATATATTAAAACTATTTATCAATATCAGCGGCTTACCCGTTTAGGTTTGAAAAGCATTATTGATTATTGCTTTCAAATCGATACAACGCAAGTTGTTGTACTGCTTAAAGATAATTATTTGGTTGAACAAAAGAGTTTTTTAAAATAGAGTTTTAAAATCGGGGGTTTATGCTTATTTTTATACTTCCATTTTCGATGGGAATTTTTAAAAAAGGTGTTAAACATCATATAAATAAGCTCGAAAAATTTAAAATTTATTTGCATCTTGCAATCAAAAATTAAAATTAGTTAACAAATTTAAAAACAATACATTATGAGAAAGCATATTTTTAACGCAGGTCCGTGTAAATTGTCAGATCCATTATTGAAGAATACTTCTGAAGCTATTCTTGATTTAGATGGAATTGGACAATCGATTCTTGAAATCTCTCACCGAAGCAAAGAATTCCAAGCTATAATGGATGAAACGGTTGAATTAATGAAAGAAGTACTTAGTATCCCTGAAGGATACTCTGTTTTATTTTTAGGAGGTGGAGCTAGTATGCAGTTCGCCATGATTCCTTACAACTTCTTAAAATCAAAAGCATTTTATTTGAATACCGGAACATGGTCAACCAAAGCCATTAAAGAAGCAAAACTTTGGGGTGAAGTGGTTGAAGTATCTTCTGAGGAAAAAGATTTTACTTATATCCCAAAAGGATTTGATGTGCCTAAGGATGTTGATTACGTTCACATTACTACCAATAATACAATCCGTGGTACCGAAATTTTCGAAGATTATGATTTTGGCGGATTACCATTAATCGCTGATATGTCCTCAGACTTTTTAAGCCGTCCGGTAGATGTTTCTAAATATGCTATGATTTATGGCGGAGCCCAGAAAAATTTAGGGCCTGCCGGGGTAACTTTTGTAATTATCAGAGACGATATGTTAGAAAAAGTGGTGGCCGATCGTAAGATCCCTACTATGCTACAATATAAAACTCACATTGATAAAGGCTCTATGTTTAACACACCTCCGGTAGTAAATGTTTTTGCCGTTCGCGAAACATTAAAGTGGGTTAAATCATTGGGCGGTGTTGATGCAATGAATAAACTAGCCGATGAAAGAGCTGATTTGCTTTACAAAACCATCGACGAAAGTAAAATGTTTGTTAGTCCGGTAGTAAAAGAGGATCGTTCCCGAATGAATATAGTATTTGTAATGGAAGATAAATACAAAGATTTAGATAAAGATTTTATTGCATATGCTGCGGAACAAAATTGTGTGGGAATTAAGGGACACCGTTCTGTGGGTGGTTTCAGAGCTTCTACTTACAATGCATGTACTATGGAAGATGTAAATGCATTGGTTAAAGCAATGAAAGATTTTGAAGCAAAGAATGCTTAATCATTTTTTTGACAATTGCAGACTCAGAGCTTTAAGGCTTTGAGTCTTTTTATTAACTATAAAAAATTTAATGTTATGAAAAAAATACTTGTTGCAACCGAAAAACCTTTTGCCCCGGCAGCAGTAACAAAAATAAAAGAAGTTTTAGATAACGCCGGATACGAACTGGTGCTTCTTGAAAAATATACTGATAAAGCTGATTTATTAAAAGCTGTAGAAGATGTTGATGCATTAATCGTTCGTAGCGATAAGGTTACTAAAGAAGTAATTGATGCAGCTAAAAACCTTAAAATAGTTGTACGAGCAGGTGCAGGATATGATAATCTTGACCTTGATGCTTGTACGGCTAAAAATATTGTAGCTATGAATACCCCTGGACAAAATTCAAATGCCGTTGCCGAATTAGCACTTGGAATGATGGTATCTATTGCTCGTGGAAACTATAATGGGAAACCCGGTACTGAATTACGATATAAAAAACTGGGAATCCATGCTTATGGTAATGTTGGAAAATATGTAGCCGAAATTGCCAAAGGTTTTGGTATGGATATTTATGCCTTTGACCCCTTTGTAGATAAAGCAAAAATGGAAAAAGATGGAATTAAACCTTTAAATTCTGTTGAGGAATTATATTCTACCTGTCAGTATGTTTCTATACATATTCCAGCCAACGATAAAACTAAAAAATCAATTGGTTATGATTTGTTGAGCAAAATGCCTAAAAATGCAACATTGGTTAATACTGCCAGAAAAGAGGTAATTAACGAAGAAGGATTATTGAAAGTTTTTGCCGAAAGAGACGATTTTAAATATGTTGCGGATATTGCTCCCGATTGTAAAGATGAAATTGAAGCCAAATATGAAGGCAGATATTTCTTTACCCCTAAAAAAATGGGTGCACAAACAGCCGAAGCAAATATAAACGCAGGAAAAGCTGCTGCTGAACAAATCGTTGATTTTATCGAAAACGGAAACGAAACATTTAAAGTGAACTAATTAATTTTTGATTCATTCATT
>JASGMZ010000043.1 GCA_030156305.1 Bacteroidales bacterium
ATTGGCGAAGTAATTTTGTTCTTTTTCAAGGCGTAAATGAGGCGAATAGCCATAGCTATTTAACGATTTTACAACGAAGAAAAAGGGCAAAAGAACAAGTCAAAATGTATAGGTTATTTACTTACAAGCCCTAAGGTGGTGTTTAAGTTACTTTTCGTTTTGCTCAATGTATTTGCATACAGTGGCAAAAAGTTCTTTTATGTTAATGGGTTTTGAAATGTAATCATCGCATCCGGCTTTAAAGCTTTTTTCTTTTTCAGACGACATAGTAAACGCGGTTTGTACAATGATTGGCAGATTTTTATTTATTTGCTTTATTTGCGAGGTAGCCTCTATTCCATCCATGATGGGCATTCTTATGTCCATTAAAACAAGATCAATGTCGGGGTTTGCTTTACAATATTGAACGGCTTCTTTTCCATTTTCAGCTCGAATAATTTTTGCATTCGTTTTTGCTAATGATTTTTGCAATAACATATAATTTGCATCATCATCTTCGGCAATTAGAATTGTTTTTCCTTCCCAGTCGTAATCCATTTTCGATTTTACAAGTTCTTTATTAAAGGCAATTTTAAAACCAATCACAAGTATATCATCAAGTTGTTTTCTTTCACCTTTCCACTCTTCAAAAGTTTTTTCGAGAATTTGCTTTTGTTCGCTTAACGGTTTTTGATGATTTTCAATGAGTAATTTTTTAAAATTTCCGGTTAGATATTTTCTGCCATCCTTCCCTCCAAACTGGTCAATAAATCCATCGGAAAAAATGTATATTAAATCATCTTTGTGTAAAGTAATTTCGTGGTTATAAAATGATTCTTTTGCTTTACGATGAATGCCTATTGGCATACGATCGGCTTTTATTTCGTTTAATTTACCTTTCCGAATAAGGTAAAGCGGGTTGTTTGCCCCTGCATATTCCAATAATCTTTTTTTATGATTTAAAATACACAATGCAATATCTAACCCATCGCGGCTTTCACCAATTGAACCTGTTTGCCGAAGTGAGCTGATAATATGAGTTCTTAACTCGTTTAATATTTCATTGGCATGAATTTCAGGATTTTTATTGACAATTTCGTTTAGAAATGTGATCCCCAACATACTCATTAATGCGCCAGGAACTCCATGTCCCGTACAATCAGCAGCTGCTATAAATATTTTTTCATCAATTTGTTTAATCCAGTAGAAATCTCCGCTTACAATGTCGCGAGGTTTATAAAAAATAAAATGTTGAGATAATAGGTGCTGAATAAACCGGTTGGGAGGAAGTACCGCCGATTGTATTTTTTTTGCATATAGTATACTGTCTTCAATCTTTTTATTTTGTTTCTGAACAATATCGTGTTGTATTTTTATTTTATATTTTTGTTCTGCAATTTTATCTCCTTGTTTGATGATAAAATCCATATCTTTTTCCATCAACTCTTTTTGCCTCGCAATATCTTTCTTTTCTACTGCCAGTTGATCTCTTTGTTTTTGTATTTTTGTCCTTTGGCTGGTAATTACATCGCCCTGTTTAATATAAAAATCTATATCTCGATTGAGATCATTGATTTTATGGTTACTTTTTTCTAGTTGTTTTGATAGTTGTTGTTCTGTTTCTTTAAAATCCGAAACATCTCTGATTAAAATTACATAACCTAATAATTCCTCCTTTTCGGATCTTATTTCGGAAATTTTAGCATTATAAAATTGATGTTTAGACGAGAAATTGAATACTTGTGAAATGCTGGTATTTTTTATCTTTGAAAAAGCTTTATCTAAATTTATCGTAAAATTATCATTAAAATTAAGTTCTTTAAAATGTTTGTTAATGGCCTCTTCCGGATTCAAAAATAAATCATGTTGATTATTGGAAATGATATCTATATAATAACCTTCTGTGGTTAAAATAAAAACAAAATCGGAAAGCGATGATAATACGCTTTTTTTTATTTGATCTTTATTGGAGGTTTCTTTATTTTTCATAATTTATTTACAAAGTGCTTATTAAAAGCTAATTGTTTTGTTACAGATTCTAAAAACATCTTAATATCAATAGGTTTTAGAATAAAATCCTGTACTCCTGTTTTTTGTGCTTTATATATACTTTCTTCATCATCTTTTGCTGTAATAATAATAACAGAAATATTTTTGGTTAAATCATTATTTTTTATTTTTTCTAAAAACATAAAACCATCCATTTCAGGCATCATAATATCTAACAAAATAAGCGATGGTTTTTCTTTTTCAACAATTTTAAGGGCTTCTTTCCCGTTATAAGCGACTAATGATTCAATATTTGCTGATTTTAAAACATTTTCTAAAAGCACATTATTGGTTAACGAATCGTCAATGATTAATACTTTGTCCGACATAAAAAAATGTTTTACCGTTTATTATTTATATAATCTAAAAGTTTCTTTTTACTGCTTTCAAACCTTAAAGCTACACTAACAATGGTGTAATAATCGTTTTTATCTTTGCTGAAATTGTTGAAAAGATAAAGGTTGATTACAGTCTGTTTGAGCGAAAGCAAGTGATGTTAATGCTGTAAATAGTATAAAAACAACAAATTTTTTCATTATCGAAATTTATAAATAGATATAACCAACCCTTTTCAGATAAAATGTTCAGCAAAGCTTATAATTCTTCGTACTCTATGTATTTGAAAGGGATGCCAATAATGGATTCAAAATATTGTCCGGATTCTAAAACATCTAAATCACCTTCTTCATAAAACCAGTTGACCAAAATATTTTTATTTTCCGGATTGTTTTCCAGAATTCGAAGCATTTCTAAAATAAATTTTGATGAACTGGTATTAAAATATTCAAGTTTAATATCCACTCGAATTTCTCCAGTAGTAAAGTCTTTAGTCCAATCGAGTATGGGTTTAAAAAATTTCGCAGCATCTTCAGGAATTGAACGTCCCTCAATTTTTAAAACGCCATTTGTACTTAATGCAACAGAAGGAGTTTTTTCAGTTTCTTTTATTATTAAGTCTTTCATATATTCATTTATAATTTTGCATAATTTAAAAATCGTATAAAAGTAAAAATTAATACTAATTTACAATTTATTTAAATACAAATGCAAAGAAATTTGATTGAATATTAAAATTAGTACATAATATTACATTTTTTGTACTGAAAAATTACAATAAAAATTAATTTTGTTCATTCTTTAAACAGATTTTATTGTTTTATGTTTATAATAGCAGGATGAAGAAAAGATTGTTTTATAAAATTATAGGATTATTTTTACTTGCATTAGTTGCAGGAATTATTGTATGGGGTGCAAATATTTATCATCGTATTTATAAGCCTAATGTACTGGTTTCTGACTCAACCGTAAAATATTTATATATTCCAACCGGATCGGATTTTGATGATGTTGTGGATAGTATAAATGAAAATGAAATTGTAGAAAATGTTTCATCTTTTATATGGCTGGCTAAAAAGAAAAATTATCCCAACCACGTTTATCCTGGCCGATATGCACTAAAACATGAGATGAATAATAATGAAATAATAAATTTACTACGTTCAGGATATCAGGAACCCGTGAAAGTTATTTTTAATAGTATCAGAACGAAAGAACAACTGGCCGGGCGAATAGCAAAACAGATTGAAGCAGATTCTTTAGCTTTATTAAAAGCTTTTACTAATGATAGCATTATAAAAGGCTATGGTTTTAAGCCCGAAACGTTTACCTGTATTTTTATTCCCAACACCTACGAGTTTTGGTGGAATACTACGGCTGAAGGTTTTGTGCAACGGATGTACAAAGAATATCAGTGGTTCTGGACAGCAAGCCGGTTGGCGAAAGCCAAAACCCTGAACCTTACTCCTGTGGAGGTAATTACGCTGGCTTCGATTGTTGACGAAGAAACTATTTTTAATGATGAGATGCAAAAAGTGGCTGGTGTATATATAAACCGTTTGCGCAAGCGAATGCACTTACAAGCCGATCCAACCCTGAAGTTTGCTTTGGGAGATTTTTCCATTAAACGTGTTTTAACCGTTCATAAGCAAATCGACTCGCCATACAATACTTATAAAAGATATGGATTGCCTCCCGGCCCCATATCTATACCCTCCATTGCAGCTATTGATGCGGTTTTAAATTATGAGCAGCATGATTATTTATATTTTTGTGCGAAACCTGATTTTTCAGGGTATCATAATTTTGCCAAAACTCTTTCGCAGCATAATATCAATGCCCGCAAATATCAACGGGCATTGGACAAAGAAAAGATATGGAGGTAATATTACTGGTTGTTTAATTTGAAAACTATGGGAAATGTAAAGGAAACATTTACCTTATGACCACGTTGTTTCCCTGGTTTCCACCTGGGAGAGCTGTATATAATGCGTAAAGCTTCCTGGTTCAATGCAGGATGAACACCACGCATTACCTTAGCATCTTGAATATAGCCTTCTTTATTGACCGTAAATTGAATATAAACCCTGCCTTCAATTTTTTGCTCTTTTGCTTCTGGCGGATAGTTCAGCTCATATTTAATGTAATCTTTAAAATCTGTGAAAATTTTATCTCCTTCCTTATATCTAAATTTTGGCATCTCTTCAACAACAAAAAATAATTCTTCTGCTTCTGTAGTGGTAGTTTTTTTCTCTTTCTCCGTTTTATTTGCCGTGAAAGAAATGATAACTTCTTCAGGATCATCTTTTTGTGCCAGGGTCAAAAGTATTGCAGTATTTATTTTTTTGTGGGTTTTGTTTTTTATTTCCAGGTGATATACCCCGGTCTCTGTGAACCTGTATTTTTTGGATATAATTCCTTTCTCATTTACGTCCTCCTGTAAGGCAGATATTGGGTTATTTTCTTTTTTATCATATAATGATACCTGAACTTCATTAGCCGGATAACTGAAAATTTCATAATTTTTATTTTTTGACAAGACAACTGAAAAATGACTGATTCCTCCTGGTGCTAGATTTGTTTTGAAATCTTTTAAATACATGTTGTCAGTTTGAGCCATTAAAAGATTTAAAATTTCATGGTTCTCTTGGGCTGGTCCTTTTATTTGAGAAAATAAAAGGAATATACTTATACACAATATTATTTTTTTCATGGTTATTACATTTTTTAGTTAATGATTAATTTATTCCCATTACCGGTAATGTTACAGTTATAATTGGCCATTATTTTATTTAATACTTCATCGATGGTAGGATTATTAAAGGTTGCTGTAAAATGTTTCCCTTTTAAAGAATCGTTTTTAATAGTAAACGGGATATCATAATAATTACTCAGTATATCCATCACTTCGGAAAGTGGTTGATTGGTAAATTGAAGGATGCCTGTTTTCCAGGCCATATAATTATAAGTATGGATATTATCTTTAGCTAAAAATCCTGCTTTTTCAATAAAATTTATTTTTTCTCCCTCAAAAATGGTTAATTCTTGTGATTTTGTGGCAAAAGGAATAACGCAATTAACTTTCCCTTCTGAAATATGAGCTACCAGCTCATTTTCTTGGTTTTCAGAATTAATATGAAATTCTGCTGAGGATGTTCGGAACTCCATCCCTCCTGAGATAATACTATATTCTTTCTTTTTTTTACTCTCTGTTATTTTAATAAATGCTTCTCCTTTTAGATAAAAAGGTGCTCTACGGCTGATCTCTCTGGGAATTTTTACCGTACTGTTTGAATTTAACCATATACTAATGTAAGAATTAACATGTACTGTAATTTTTTCTCCAGCATCTACACTAATAATTGAATATTCGGGTTCTTTGGCCGTATCTAAAAGTTTTATGGTGGTTAATATAATAACAGCTGTAACAACAATGGTATAAAGCGGTTTTAGGATGTTCGTAAGATTAGTATGTTTTATGATATTTTTGAGGTAATAAAATAAATTCCTGGATTTGTTAATTTGTTTGTTTATCATTTGGTATGCCTGCAATATATCAGCTTCTTTTTTTTCAAAATCAATAGAGTCATAATCAAGATGATGATTTCCTAAGATTTTATCAATATTTAAATCTTGTGGATGGTTAGGAATTTTTTTTGATATGTTATTTTTTCTTCTCATTCTGTTATATTAACGTTCGTAATATTTTAATCCCCTAAATATATCAGTTGATTTTTAAAAGGTTCGAGATATTTTCGTAATTTTTTGTAGGCAATGATTATTTGGTTTTCGACTGTTTTGGGAGATATACTTAAATAATCAGCAATTTCATTAACCGTTAGCCCTTCTTTTTTGGCCATACGGAATATTTTTTGTGCTTGGTCAGGGAGTTGTTCAATGGCAGATTCAATAATTGCTTTTACTTTTTCCTGATTTATCGACTTATGCTCTGAGTCATATTCTTGAATAACATTCATTTCATATTTTTTCCGTGTATTATTTTTTCTTATTTCATCAATTATTTCGTTGCGTGTATAAGTAAATAAAAGTTTGCCAATATTATCACAATTCTTAAGTGCCTTGTTATTCTTCCAGATTTTAATAAAAGTGTTTTGTACCGATTCTTGAGCAATAATGGGCGAATGGCAAAAATTAAAAGCAAATCGGTATAAGGGTTTATAATATTTAAAAAATAAATGATCGAAAGCGGTTTTGTTACCTTCAGTAATTTTTTGTGTTAGGATATGATCGGGTGTATTACTCATTCAGTTTTTTTGAAGAGACGTATCAAATAATGGATACCCCTAAATTTTCGAATTAAAATTTTAATCCAGCTTTTGTATACATATCAAATAATATTTTTTCTTCCTTCTCCCAACATAGCTCTTTAGCTGCTTTTCTGGTATTATTTTTCCATTTTTGATATCGATTTTTCAACCTAAAAATTTCATCAATTTTTTTTGCTAACATTTTAGGTTCCTTATGATCGTAAACGGTGCCAATCTCATATTTATTAACGATTTTTTGCATTTCAGGAAAAGGGGATACGAGAACCGGAACCCCAGATTGAATATAATCGAAAAGCTTATTGGGTAGTGCGTAATAATAATTAAGCCCAATATTTTCTTCTAAAGCAATGCCTAAATCAGCTTTTTGTGTTTCAACAGTTAGTTCCTGAAAAGGAATACGCCCTTTAAATGAAACTTTATTTTCTAACTTTTTTTCTTTAACCTGGTTTTTTAATTTATTCATTAAATCTCCATCTCCAATGATTTTAAAATGGCTATTTTCAATAAACTGCATAGCGTCTATCATTTGTTCTAACCCTCGGCCAACATTTAAGGCCCCCTGGTATAATATTTGGTATTGGCCGTTTTTTGTTTCAATAGAATCAATTGAGCCGTAGTTATATAAAGGGAAATTCTTAACAACTTTCATTTCAATATTATATAGCTCTTGGTAAGTATTTGCTATTGATTCAGAAACCGTATAAGCAAATTTAATATGAGGCAATATTAATCTTTCGATGAGCAACCAAACTCCTCTTGGAAATTTCCGGTTAACCAATTCTGGCACTTCAGTAAAAAATTCATGGCTGTCGTACACAATTTTTTTGCGTCGTAATAAACTGGCACAATAACTTGCAAGGAGTGTATCCAAATCATTAGCAACAATAATATCAAATTTTTGAAATAGAAGAAAAAGAAATAAGCGGATATTATACTCGGCATAGAACAAAAAACCTTTTTTAAAAATCATGGCAAAGCGTTTGGTAGCATATTGTCTTTTACCAACGGGCATGTTTTGGTGTTTTTTTGCACCTAACAAAATTACTTCTGCATTTGATTTTAATAAGGTTTGAGCTACTTTATGTACCCTGTTATCGGTAATTAAGTCATTGGTAACGGCTATGTAAACTCTTTTTTCCATTCCTTTTTATTATCTGCCGATTTTTTAATTAAAATAAATTATCAATACTTATCTTTGAGCTATAAAATAACAACTTATGTTTGAAATAAAAGAAAATTTTCCGTTAAAAAAATATAATACTTTTGGTATTGATGTAAAAGCCCGATATTTTTCCATGTGCCCATCTAAAGATGAGCTAATCCAATCCATTAACAAATATAAAAAAGAAAAATTACCCTTAATGATTTTAGGTGGAGGTAGCAATGTTTTGTTTACACAAAATTTTCCTGGATTAATTATACAACCTGCCCTTAAAGGCATTGAAGTTATTAATGAAAATAGTCGGGTAATTCAGTTAAAAGTAGGAGCAGGAGAGGATTGGGATGAATTTGTAGAATATTGTGTTGAAAAAGGATGGGGTGGAGTTGAAAATCTTTCTTTCATTCCCGGAAATGTTGGTACCTGTCCTATTCAAAACATTGGCGCTTATGGGGTGGAGGTAAAAGATGTGATTACAGAAGTTGAAACGCTTGAAATTGAAACTTTAAAAACTCATCGTTTTAAAAATGCTGATTGTCATTTTGGTTATCGTGACAGTATTTTTAAAAGAGCCTTAAAAGGGAAACATATAATCATGCATGTATATTTCCGCTTAAGTAAAAAGGCTAATTTTATATTGGATTATGGAAATTTGCAGAATGAATTATCCAGGTTTGATAAGATCAATCTTCAGAATATCCGACAAGCGGTGATTGATATCCGTAATGCTAAATTACCAAAACCTGAAGAAACGGGTAATGCAGGAAGTTTCTTTAAAAATCCTGTGGTTGATAAAAAAGAATTAGAACAACTGCAACTTAATCATCCTGAAATACCCTTTTATTCTTTTGGCGATGAAACTGTTAAAATTCCTGCCGGATGGCTCATTGAACAAGCCGGTTGGAAAGGCAAAAAAATGAGAAATGTTGGTGTCCACGAAAAACAGGCATTAGTTTTAATAAACCTTGGCCATGCTACAGGGGAGGAAGTTGTTCAACTGGCTCATAACATTCAGCAATCAGTATGGGAAATGTTTGGTATTGAGCTGGAAATGGAAGTAAATATTGTTTAAATCGGGAAACAAGAAATTTGAAACTCAAAGCTCAAAATTTATAACCCATTACGTTGCATTATTTATTTTTCAATCACAAGTTAATATTTATTAAAACTAATAATTTCTTCTAAGGATTTCCTTCTTTTTTCTCGTTTTTCCTTTGCAGGATAACCAATTGCAATAATAAGAGGTACTTTCTTTGACTTAGGAATATGGAGTAACTTTTTAACTTTCGGTTCATCAAACCAGCCCATCATGCACGAACCTAACCCTTCGGCTTCAGCTTGCAGACAAATATGTTCTGCAGCAATTCCAATATCCATTAAAGGGAAATGTTTACCTTTAATTAAACTTCCGGCAGAAGAAGTAAAATTTGCTTTTTCTTCTACAATAACAATATGTATAGGTGCTTGTTTGGTAAAATGATTCATCCCCAATATTTTACTCGAAGTGCAATCGGCTATTTTTAATTTTAATGCCTGATTATCGACAATAATAAATTTCCATGGTTGTGCATTACATGCCGAAGGAGCTAATCTTGCGGCTTCAAGTAACCGGTATAATTTATCTTTTTCAATAGGTTTCGTTAAGAAAGAGCGGTCACTTTGCCTTTTTTGAATTACATTTAAAATATCATTATTGTTTATCATGATTAATATTTTCGGCTATTTTCATTAATTCGTTTGATTCAAAAATGTTTTTTTCAAGTTTTGAAAAATAATTCTGTTGATTTATAATATGGATCATTGCTTTAGCCACTTTTTGAGCATGTATTCCACGGAATTTTTTTAATTTTCCCACAAACAAAAATCCAAAAATCTTCATCATCAATTTGGCAAAAGTTTCTGCCGGACGAGATTCTGTTCTACTCCCTAACAACATGGATGGGCGGACAAAAGCCTGAAAACGAAAATCGAGATTCAGTATTTCTTGTTCCATCATTCCTTTGGTACGAAGATAATAGTTTTTGCTATCTGGATTGGCACCAGTAGAGGAAATTCCAATAAACGTTTCACAATGGTTGTTCAGACAAATACGTGCAATTTGGATCGGTAAATCATGATCAATTTCAAAAAATTTTTCTTTTGACCCAGCCTTTTTTAATGTTGTTCCTAAACAACAAAAAACATCATCAGCTTTAAACTCATGAGCATATTCGTTTAATTGATCAAAATTAATCAAATATTCTTCAATTTTTGTATGGCCATAGTTTTGTGTTCGGCGATTAAAAACTTTAATATTTCGGTACTGTTCATTTTGAATCAATTCTTTTATTAGATATGTACCGGTTAAGCCAGTAGCTCCGAATACGATTGCTGTTTTTTGCATAATCATTAATATTTTACTGCAATTTAACCATTAAAAAAAAATTTCCAATTTTTGTGGAAATTTTTTTTTAAAAAGTTCTTTGTTATTTCTAATAACCTGCCGCTTGTCCGTCTTTACGAGATTCAGAAGCTCCATAAAAAACGCCGTTTTTCTCATCGTACATAATGGCTTGGTAACCACCATATCCTCCAACATCAAAAATAATTTTGTGGCCTTTTTTGGTTAGTTCACGAATAACTTCATAATCAATACCAGCTTCGAGATGAAGTGTTCCGCCATCGGTCATTTTTTCGCCGGTAGGTTGAGAACTGCCACCATGTCTAATTCTTGGTGCATCACCGGCTTCCTGCAGGTTCATGTTAAAATCAATCATATTAACCACTATTTGTGCATGTCCTTGTGGTTGCATTGAGCCTCCCATTACACCAAAGCTCATATAAGGTTTCCCATCTTTGGTAATAAATGCAGGGATAATGGTATGAAAAGGACGTTTTCCGGGTTCGTAACAATTCATGTGATTTTTATCCAGGCTAAATAATTCACCTCGGTCTTGCAGAATAAAACCTAACCCTTTGGGTGTCATTCCAGAACCCATTCCGCGATAGTTGCTTTGTATTAACGAAACCATATTTCCTTCCTGGTCAGCAACAGTAAGGTAAATGGTATTTCCCTGTTCTAATTCTCCGGCAGGATAATTTTTTGCGGCTCTGTCAGGATGAATGAGCTTCCTTCGATCATTAGCATAATTTTTGGAAATTAATTTATCTACAGGAATATCGTTAAAATCAGGATCGGAATAATATTTTGCACGGTCTTCGAATGCCAGTTTTTTGGCTTCAGTAAACGTATGAATATAATCAGCACTTCCAAATCCCATGGAAGCAATATCGTATCCTTCTAAAATATTAAGAATCTGTAAAGCCGCTGTTCCCTGCCCGTTGGGTGGCAGTTCCCAAACATCATACCCACGGTAATTCGTAGAAATGGGCTCTACCCATTCGGATTTATGGCTGGCTAAATCTTCGTATGACAGGAACCCCCCTTGTTCTTTAATGTATCGTGCAATTTCTTTAGCTATTGAGCCTTTATAAAATTCATCCCGGCCATTTTTTGCAATTTTCTCTAAGGTATTGGCTAAATAGGGATTTTTAAATATTTCGCCTTTTTTGGGTGCTTTCCCATCAATGGTAAATGTTTCTTTAAAATTAGGGAATTGGCTTAAGAAAGGCACGCTGTGTCCCCAATAATAAGCAATTAGTTCGCTAACAGGAAATCCTTCTCTGGCATAATCAATAGCCGGCTGAAGTATTTCAGTCATTTCCATGGATCCGAATTTTTTGTGCATCTCAAACCAACCGTCAACACATCCAGGAACAGATACAGGCAACGGCCCGTGTGAAGGAATTTTTTCATATCCGTTTTCTTTGAAGTAATCGAGGGTTAATGACTTTGGCGATCGTCCACTTCCATTTAATCCGTAAAGCTTTTGGGTTTTAGCATCCCAGATAATGGCGAAAATATCTCCTCCCATTCCATTGCCTGTAGGCTCCATTAAGCCTAAAGTAGCATTGGCTGCTATGGCTGCATCTATCGCATTGCCGCCATTTTTAAGAATATCTAAAGCAACCTGGGTTGCTAAGGGTTGGCTGGTAGCTGCCATTCCGTGTTTTGCAATGACTTCTGAACGGGTAGCAAATGTTTTGCCTGTAATTCGATCTTGTGCACACATAAAATTGAGGCTTAAAATTGGTACAATAAGGATTAGAAAGATTTTTTTCATGTTATTTGAATGATTTTGAGTTATAAATCTATGACAATATACTAAATCAAAAGTTTAATTGCTAATACATACCGGCATTAATAATGTATGTTAATAACCATTTTTTAGTTCCATATAAATAAAAAAAGTAGAATAATATGAATGGGTGATTTGTTTCTTGTTTCAAAATCTCCAGACCAGCGATAACTGTGGGGTATTGGTTTTTTGATCTAAGGTAAATGAAAACTGAAAAGATGGTTCATTCCCTAAAACTGCATGATTGTAATCATGCAACGACCTGAATAGAAAAGTCTTAGATAAAACATGATAGGTTAAAGTACCGGTTAAAAAGATAATAATTGCGGTTTGTAAATAAGCTGTTTGTTCCTCGCGGTAAATACTATTGTCTATGATTTCGTCTCCGGTACTTGTCACATCTCCTTTATCTGCATAATGCTTATAAGCCAGTAAAGGAGCGATTACCCACATTTGAGCAATACCCGCAGCACGAGTAAAGGCATAAATACGAATATTTTGATAAGCCATAGAATCTGGCTTGGCTAAGGGTTTTACATTCTTTCCAAACATACCTACGTCTAACCAGGTTTCTCCTTTATCTGGCGAAAACTTGTGGTCGACAAAGAAAAAAGGTGTTAAAGTTATCCAGTAAGTTTTGCTTTTATAATAAAGCGAATCTATGCTTTTATTTCCAACATTAATTGGTATCTGGGCTTGAGTATAATTTGCAAACAAAAATAAAGTAAATAATATCAGGATGATTCTTTTTAACATATAACGCGCTTTGTTTTCTTCTATTGTACATAAAAATAGCATAATGGTTTTAAAAACTGTATATTTTTTGTTTTAATTTTATATTTAAATGTCGTTTAAACGATCAAGCTACTTTTTGGTCAATATATAATATAATCCCAAATAATTAAAAGAATGTTCAAAAAAATTTTCCTTTTTATATTTTTTTTATTCGTAGCGTATAATCTTAAAAGTCAGGAATCTGATTTGAATCATGTCTCTGAAACTTTTCATTCTATATCGAGTCATGATATTTTAGATTATGCTAAAAATCTTTCTTCTCCTGAATTTAAAGGAAGATTGTCCGGATCTCCTGAATTTTTAAAATCTGCCCAGTGGGTAGCTTCAAAATTAGAAGAATGGAATATTAACCCTCTGGGTGATAATGGTTCTTATTTTCAATATTTTGATAATCCTTATACCGAGGTATTTAACAGCGGTTCGGTTTCTTATATTTATAAAAATCAAAATGGGAAAAAAATTGTTAAGGATTATCGTTTCCCTGACGAATATTTTCCCGGGCAAAATTCTGGCTCAGGAACAATAGAATCAGCTCTGGTATATGTAGGTTATGGAATTACCGCACCCGAATTAGGATATGATGATTATGCCACTGTGGATGTTAAAGGAAAAATAATTATCATGGAATCGGGTTTACCCGTTGCAAAAAATCATCCGGAGATAGAAAAATGGGTTCCGTATGATTATCATCAATATAAATTTAATAATGCAGTTGAGCATGGTGCTATCGGATGGTTGTATATTAATAAACTGGCTAACCCCAATACATCGTATCACGAAGAGATTGTTTACGCACATATTGGAGAAGAAGAAGCCAATGATATTTTTGATGTATCGGGTAAAGATTATCAAAAAGTAAAAGAAAGTATCCATAAGAATTTAAAACCCAATTCATTTGCTTTGCAGGGCAAAGCAAAAATTAAAGCAGAAACAAAGCACTATAAAAACTCAAAATCGTGCAATGTAATTGGTTTTATTGAAGGTGTTGATCCGGAATTTAAAGATGAAGTCATTATTGTTGGAGCACATTTGGATGCAGTGGGAAATCCCGGTAAATTATTACCCGGAGCATTAGATAATGCTTCAGGAGTTGCAGATATAATGACTGCTGCTAAAGCTTTAGCACAATCGGAAGTAAAACCCAAACGTTCTGTTCTGTTTATTTTATTTGGTGGCGAAGAATGTGGCTTACTGGGAAGTACGTATTATGTAAATCATCCTAAAGTACCCAAAGAAAATGTGATTTGTATGATTAACCTCGATATGGTTGGAAACGGTACCGGTTTAGCATTGTGGGGAGGAGCCTCTTTCCCTGAAATCACTAAACATTTTATGGAGGCAAATGATAATTATATTCATCGGAGTATGCATGCCTCAAAAGCACGCCCGGTAACTACCAGGCCAAGAACCGATGGTGCCGTATTTACCATGAATGGTTATCAATCTTTTGCTGTGGGAACAACCAACCGTGTTAAGCCGGTATATTATCATCATCCGTTGGATAATGTGGATGCATTAACTCCCGAAATTATGGAAGATGCAGCTAAGTTATTGTATTTAGGATTGCTTGGTGTTGCCAATGATGTTGGCCTGAAATCTGTCAGATAATTCTTAATAGTTTAGCGCACATTCTTGTGTGCTAAGTTTTTCAACAGACCGGAATATCTGTTAACGGTTCCTGCTTAAAATTAGGCGGGAATTTACCGCCGTAGCTTCCGTCCACCTGTAACAAAATTTAAAGATAATATTTTTTAGTCAAACCGCAAACCTACGCCCCGCTTAATTTAGAAGCCGTGTTAGCAATTGTTGTTGAACTACTTCATTATCAAATCAGCGGGATTCTGTCTACAGTCCCAAACAGTATGAATAATTATCATTTTTGTAGTTACTTCGTAAAATAAAATATAGTCTTCCACAACTAAACCACGAACAGATTCAATATCTGTTTTTGTACCAATTTCAGGTTGCTTCAAAAGAAGAGATGTTTCTTTCTTGAATTTCTTGTAAAGTTTTTTAGAATAGGTAGTACTTTTGTTTCTTTTTGTATAATAATCAAGTATCTCAAAAAGCTTTATTTTCGCTTTATGAGGCCAAACTATCTTGCGCTTAGCCATTTATCAAATTCTTTATCAAGTTCGGCTTGCTCAATGAATAATCCTTGCTCAATTTCTTTTTTAGATTCCATTATTTCTTCTCTTTGCTCTTGTGTCAAAGAAATAATTTTAGATTTTGTTTTACTATCAAGAATTGTTTTAAGCGCTTTCAAGAAAGAAACATCATCAATCTCGGCTATTCTATGTATCAATAATTTCTTTAAATCAATTGCACTCATAATATCTATATTTTATTTAGTAAAGATATAAGAAATTCAATTAAAAAGCGTTCAAAGTCAAGCGAGTTTTCAACAATTATTGCTAACTA
>JASGMZ010000044.1 GCA_030156305.1 Bacteroidales bacterium
ACGAGACGGCCTGATTACGCGCACCGTTTATCCGGTTGTTCCACCTAAAACTGAATATGCCCTGACAGAATTTGGCCAGAGCCTTTATCCCATTCTTGACGCCATGTGCGAGTGGGGCAAAGAGTATATGGCTGATACAATTATAGTTGATGCAAATTCAAGCTGTTCGATGGAAGCCAGCAACTAATTTTTTTCTATTAATTTCACTTCTCTGATTCATTCGATTTGTCTTAAGTCTAGGTAAACAACTAATAAATTGCTTTCCCCAGACAAATTTTTGCGCATTTTCATTGACGCTTTCGACTTATCCTGCTATAATAGTTTATTAGAAATAAACTATCAACCTTGCACATTTAGCGAAGGGTTTTTTAACCACACTCGTGGTTCCGTATATTTAAATACTTTATCAAAGGCGATAACATTCACTGCTATAATCTTATGCTGTTCATTTTAGCGACAGCCGATGATCATAGCTGTTTCTGTTATCGTCTTTTTTAGGCGGGTAAAATAAAAACCAACTTAACAATGGGGTTAAGAGTAGCGGCTGAATACTGTCAGTTTCCAAAAGGTTGATACTTAATCACAATTAGTGTGATCTGAAATATATCATTACGGTATTTCAGGAGGTAACAATGCTCAATTCTGGTGATATGGCATTTATGATGATCTGTGCCATGCTTGTATTCTTTATGACACCCGGTCTCGCCCTTTTCTATGGCGGCATGGTACGGCGAAAAAATGTCATAAACACATTAATGTCGGTAGTCTTCTGCTGTGGACTGGCTACCATTCTCTGGTTTTTATTCGGCTTTTCCGTCGCTTTTGCGCCCGATGCTGGAGGCCTTGGTTTTATTGGTGATTTTAGCCACGCCTTTTTTAACGGAATCAGTGCAACCGAAGCCGGAGATTATGCCGAAGGCATCCCAGGTGCCCTGTTTGCAATTTTCCAACTGATGTTCTGCATCATTACACCCGCTATTCTGGTCGGTGCTTTATCCGGTCGAATGCGCTTTAAAGCTATGTTTATCTTTGTTGCGGCTTGGTTAACACTGGTCTATTTTCCTCTGGCACATATGGTCTGGGGCGAAGGCGGTCTGATTTTGAACCTCGGCGCGGTCGATTTCGCCGGTGGAAACGTTATCCATATCAGCTCCGGTGTCTCTGGTCTGGTGGCATGTCTGTTCTTGGGTTCTCGAAAAGGCTATGGCATCCGCTCTTACCACCCCCATAACATCCCCCTCTTTTTAATTGGTGGCGCGATTTTATGGGTCGGCTGGTTTGCTTTTAATGGTGGATCTGCTTTAGCTGCTGATGGTTTGGCAGTTCAGGCCATCGTCAATTCTATGCTTTCATCGGCGGCAGCCATGATGTCCTGGATGGCAATTGAATCACTGCTTTACAAAAAAACAACCCTAATGGGAGCCGTTACTGGTGCCATTATCGGCCTGGTCGCCATCACGCCCGGAGCCGGCTTTGTCCCTTTCTGGTCAGCACCCGTTATTGGTATCCTGGTCAGCCCGATCTGTTTTTTCTTTATGACCAAAGTCAAACTGCACTTCGGTTACGATGATGCCCTTGATGCCTTTGGCTGCCATGGTATTGGTGGAATCTGGGGCGGAATTGCAACTGGCCTCTTTGCCCAGACTTCAATTAATCCAGTCGCCCAGTGGAACGGCCTCTTCTTTGGTGACACAAAGCTTTTCACTGCTCAACTTTTAGCAATCATTATCACCATAGTTTATGCTGTGGTTGTGACTTCCGTGATTATGTTTGTGCTGAAAAAAGTTATGGCAATTCGCGTTGACACGGAATCCGAAGATGTTGGGCTGGATATCGGCGAACACAGTGAGCAAGCTTATGCTGCATTCTCAGGGATTGACCAGTAAAGGAGGTATTCATGAAACAAATCGAAGCAATTATCCGCCCGGAAAAGCTGGAACCGCTAAAAGAAGCATTTCACGCGGCCAACGTTAATGGCATGAACGTCCGTCAGGTCCTAGGCTGTGGTAATCAACATGGCTGGGTCGCCCATAATAGGGGCACAACGGTAATGATCAACATGATGTCAAAGATCGAAATTAAAATTGTTGTCGCCGATAATCAGGTAGAAAAAATCTGTGCCCTGATTATTGATGTGGTTCGCACCGGAGAGATGGGCGATGGTAAAATTTTTATCAAACCCGTTGACGATTGCATCCGGATTCGTACCGGCGAGCGAGGCGATATCGCGCTTTAAGAAAAAACCTCTGGCAACAATTAGCCAGAGGTTTTTTATGTATCTACAAGATTGTCATACTATTTATATTGCAACTCAACTAAATTTTAATTCTCCATGTAATAAATCACCATACTAAGCGTAGCAGTTTCTTCGCCAATATTTTTGTAAGAATGTTCTACATCAGCTCTGAATTTGATGGAGTCACCGCAATTTAAAACAAAGCTTTTGCCATCAACAACTACCTCAATTGATCCTTCAAAACAGGTCACATATTCCTCAGTTCCCTGCAGATGAGCCAAAGACGTCTGGCTGCCGCCCTTTTTCATTACGACCCGATAAGTCTCAAACAGCTTTTTTTCTTCAAACAAAAAAACCGGGTAATTGATAAAGCGCCCTTCATCCTCTATCAGAGGGCTGATTTCCTCACAGGGGATAAACATGGTCGCATCAGCTTCCGGTTTTAGTAAAGATGAGAAAGAAGTTTTATAACCGTTAGCAATCTTCCACAACACAGAAATGGTGGGATTGACATTACCCTTTTCAATCTGCGCCAGCATGGATCTTGAGACGCCCGTCTCCTGAGCTGCCGCATCCAAGGTCAATTTTTTGCTTTCCCGTATTTTTTTTATATTTTTTCCGACAATATCATTAATATCCACGCCTTCCTCCGCTTGACAATATATAAGACTAGTAGTACAATATATAGAATTCTAGTATCGTATACTTTAAGTACAATATACCATCATTTTGATTGGAGGTCAATTACATGTTCAACGTTAAGCAAAAAAGCGCCTTTAAGGCTGCTTTTCCCTATACCTTGCCCATCCTGACCGGCTTTTTATTTCTGGGCATCGCTTATGGCATTTATATGATTTCTCTGGGCTTCTCGCCTATCTTTCCGATTTTGATGAGTCTCTTTATCTTTGCCGGATCGATGGAATTTGTCACCGCCAACCTGCTATTATCCGGTTTTAACCCCATCGGTGCCTTTCTCCTGACCCTGATGGTCAATGCCCGTCATCTTTTTTACGGTCTTTCTATGCTGGATAAATACCAGGCCGCCGGAAAGGTCAGCCCCTATCTGATCTTTGGCATGTGTGATGAATCCTTTTCCATCAATGCCAGCACGACCGTACCCTTAGGTGTATCCGCTGGTGACTTTTATTTTTTTGTCACCCTTTTAAACCACCTTTACTGGGTGGCCGGGGCGACAATCGGCGCTCTATTCGGTTCCCTACTGCCTTTCTATCCCCAGGGGCTGGATTTTGTCATGACCGCCCTACTGGTCGTTATTTTTCTGGAACAATGGCTCAAAGACAAAGATCATCAGAGTGCTCTAATCGGCATGGGCCTGACCCTGATCTCTTTGTTAATTTTTGGCTCTGACCGCTTTGTGATTCCGGCAATGATTGCCATCCTGTTGGTTTTAATTCCCCTATCCCGCCAGAAAGAAGGTTTAAAAGAATGACCACCACCCAGCAAATTATTACCATTGTCATGGTTGTTTTAGGTACCATGACCACCCGGTTTTTACCCTTTATACTGTTTCCAGCCAACAAAGAAACACCGCACTTTATACAGTCGCTGGGAAAAGTTTTGCCTTCCGCCGCCCTGGGTCTCCTAGTCATTTACTGTCTGAAGGATATTAATCTTTTAGCCGGCAACCATGGCATTCCGGAACTGATTGCCGTTGCTTTTGTGGTTTTTTTACATGTTTTAAAGCGCAATATGCTTTTGTCCATTTCCGGGGGGACTTTTCTTTATATGGTTTTGATTAGTGTTGTTTTTTGAATGTTTCAGCCAGCATCTTATTTGTATTTCCCCCATTATATCCTCACACTGCAATTCACACCCACTCAAAGTTATCCTTTCCGGCACCAATTTCAAAATGATATTTCCCCAAACCTAGGTCAGCGCCAGTGAAAATACCATTATCACAAGACATGGAAACTTTGTTTCCTTCGCCTTTGATAAAAAAAGCCTGTTTGTTAAGGGCTGTCGGTGCAAGTAGCGCTGCATTCACCCCATTAATAAACCATTCCGGGGCTGTCCCCTTATATGAGCTTATATCCTCAGCTTTCTTGGATTTATGCGAAACACCCTGCGTTGCACCGTATCCGATTGAAACAATGCCGACAACCTTTTGGCCGCCTACCTCTTGAGATGTCCTTTTTTTGTTAATCGTTCCTCCAGCCCACCATGTATTCAGTCCCAGCGTCTGGGCGAAAAGCATCAGATCGGCACCGCAGTAGCCCAGCTTTTCATCCAAATCAGGTCTATCTTTGCCGGCGAGAATCAGATAGTTATTTACACCCTTCGCAAGAATCATTTTGATAACTGCATTAAAAGCTTTTTTGTCATTTACCATTAATTTGATAGAAAGATCATATTTGTCATTATTTTCATTAATTCTATCATTCAGTTGCTTAATCACCTCAACTGGAATTGGCTTATCTTTGTATTTTCGAACCATATGTCGAGACTGCATTGCTTCTTCAATCTTCATAATCATCAACTCCTTTATAAATTGTTAATCCAAATTAATTCCAATAAAATAATTCCGTTCAAAATGTATTTCTCATTGAGAAATTATGAAATCTTTTCGAAAACTGCATCTGCCGTTTTATGTATATTTATTTCTGCAAGTGAATCAAACTGTGTTTTAGCTGGATTTATTTGTACAATCTTTGCAGATGGATTTATATAATTAAAGTATACACTACTATAGTTTCCAATTGCACCTACAATAATTACAAGTTCTGCATTTCCAGCCCAGTTTCGAGATTTTGAAACCTCTTCCTCTAACACCCCTACATGAGCATATACTGGAAAACTACACATTAATCCTCCACAGTTACATCTTGGCGCCTTTCCTTGATTCCAAATGCAAATATCATCATTTCTTTTCCCGCAGCTTAAACATTTATTTACATGGAAACTTCCTTGAATTTCTGCCACATTCTTAGAACCCGCCGGACTGTGAAGACCATCAATATTTGTGGTGATCACTCCCTGCAACTTACCTTTTTTTTCTAATTCTGCCATTTTTTTATGAGCAAAACTTGGACCATTATTAAATATAGCATCCAAGAATGACCGACGAGAAACCCTATAGTAGTGCTCCGGGGTCGCTTTAAGCACTATTGTTGATGCAAACTGAAATGTATCTGCCATGTTGAGACCATGCATGCTTGCAATACCAGAAGCAACTGATATTCCTGCTCCGGTAATAACCAGTGTAAACTTACTTTCATTAATTAAATCCTGTAATTTTTCGATTTGTTGATCCATCATGTCACTTTCTTTTATTTTTCAATTTTAGAATTGTTCAGAAATTCTTGAGATTGTACTGCGCAAATTATTTTAGTCGCCAAAAGCCGAACAAAGCCCCTTTTATTGCCCCAAACATTATATGATCATATAACATTTGGAGCGCGTTTCAATTATTCAGCATTTTGTCCCTCTTCTTCCATACTAATAATCAACCACTCTTCATCCGTCTTTTCTAACGTCACAACTGAAACCATTTGAATATCCGGAAGATTTGCAACATTTTCAGCGGCTTCTGTAAAAATCTCAGGTAACAAGGCATTTAATATGATAATACTATCATTTTTCTCATCAGTCATACTCAAATCCGCACTATGGGTGTTTTTATAATCCTGAACTATTGTTTCCAAATCGTTTTCCATGCCCGTATAACTTTCTACTTCAGAAGGATCTGCATAAGCTGTAACCCATTCGATCCTGGCAGTTGCTGTATCCCCGTCTATTTGAATATCACTAACCTCATATTCCCGAATCACATTTTTTAACATCACTTCAAAGAAATTTGTAAATGTCTGGTTTACCTCTTCTGATAGATCATCGGCGTTTAGTCCGAATCCACTGACACTTTCATCAAGGAGATCTTCCGGTTCTGAATCTGACATTTCAAGCAATGCATCCAGATTTCCAAAATCATCTGAAATATACTCTATGGTTCCCGAATAATCACTTACCATTGCCGCTGTATAAAATCCGTCCACTACTGACTGTACGGCATCATTATCATTATCTGCACTTTGGCAAGCGGTCAGGAAAACTGCAAGAATTCCCATTGTTATCAATAATATTAGTCTTTTTTTCATCGTTTACTTACTCCTTTTCTTTTTCTTTTCAAAATATTGACTAATGAATGGCTTAACAATCGTTCTACCCATCATCATCTTAGGAAGAATCCACCATATTCCGACTAGTGTAAGCAAACCCATTCCTGATAAAATGTTTAGAATAAGGGCTAACAGAAAGATGACATAATCAATGGGTTTAAGGTATTTTAAGAACATCATTTTAAAACCTTACTCAGAGCGAAGCGCCGCAATCGGATCCAGATTGGCTGCACGCTTTGCAGGAATCCAACCCGCGATCACCGTGATTGAAATACTCAGTGCTATCAAAAGGATCGAATATGCTAAAGGCAGCGATATTTCTAAACCCGAAATTCCCAGGCTACTTGCCATTATTGCATTGACTGGCAAACATAAAACTATTGCAACAAAAACACCCATAAGACCAGCTGACAGTCCAATTAAAATGGTTTCAGCATTAAAGATTCTGCTTATATTATGCTTAGATGCTCCCATTGCTCGAAGAATACCGATTTCTTTTGTTCTTTCAAGCACTGAAATATGGGTTATAATCGCGATCATAATGCTCGAAACAATCAATGAAATCGCCACAAATGCGATCAATACCCAAGTGATGATGTCCACCATGGAAGACACCGTTTCTGTCAGTAGCTGCGAATAATCCGTATAGGTAATCCGATTACGGCTGCTGACACTATCATTATATTCTTCAATCATTGCTATTACGGTTTCCTTATCTTCAAAGCTGTTTGTGTAAATGCTGATCGAAGTTGGTCTTTTTCTGCTGATATCAGTTTCGTCGATCAACCACTCTGTTAAATCACGGGTATAAGCCACAGGGGTTTGGATAACAGTACTCTCTGCATCCGATTTAGGTCTGATAATCCCGCTAATTTTTAATTCAATTCCCTTTTCTGCTTCAAAAGCTTCTGTTTCGCCCGGAAGCAGAATAAAAGTATGTTGGCATATTGCTTCATAGCTTCCAACCAGCGTATCTATTTGCTCGCAATTGATGATCTCGCTTGCCATGTTTTTTATTTGAGCAGCTGATAATAAACCAAGCTGATACAGTTCTTCAACACCAATTGAATTATTTTCATCCATGACAAGCAAGACCTCATCATAATTCTGTGACCACTCTCCATATACCAAATCGTAATTCTCCTGAATCGATGAACTAATCGCATCCCCATTTGAGTTTGTCAGAAGCTCTGAAAAATTTGAAGTGCCTTCCTCACTGCCGGACAACAAACTATCCATCCTATCAATATTGGCTGTCGGTCCCTGCGCCCCCTGAGCGGTATCTTCATCCACATTCAATTCTGAGGCCAACTCCGTAATATCTGCATCCGTTTTTACCAATTCACCTTCTAAATCGTATGAATATATAGAAAATGGTGTATCATATCCATAAACAATCAGATCTGCCGTTTGAGTTATTTTGTTATCGTCTTCCTCCAACCATCTTTTAAAGGCTTTCAGATTATTCTCGACAGCATTTGCTGACAGCGTGCTCTGCATGGTAGATAAATCAGTATAGACATTTGTCAAGTCTGTGTTTAGTTCGTTCGAAGCATCCGAAGTATCGCTAAACAAGCTGGTCGTACCACTGGCTTGTTGCGTCAGTTTTATCGGATAATCTGTCATCGTATCTTTCTGCATTGAGTCCACATAGCTATTTACCCCAGAAGAAAGCGCTAGAATAATTGCAATACCGATAATCCCAATTGATCCGGCAATCGCCGTTAAAAAGGTTCTCCCCTTTTTTCCCTGTAGATTGCGAAAACTTAAGGACAGTGCCGTTTTAAATGACATTTTCACTTTGCTTTCTGTCACTGCACAACTTTTCGATTCTACAGCATTTTCGCAGGGATTGTTGTCAGCTATGATTTTCCCGTCTTTCAACGATATGATTCTTGACGAATACTTCTCTGCCAGTTCGGTATTATGGGTCACCATAACAACCAGGCGATTTTCTGCTATTTTCTTTAACAGTTCCATAATTTGAAGACCAGTTACAGAATCTAAGGCACCCGTCGGTTCATCAGCAAGCAGAAGTTCCGGGTCATTAACGATCGCTCTGGCAATCGCTACCCGTTGCATCTGGCCGCCTGAAAGTTGATTTGGTAACTTTTTGATATGCTCAGAAAGCCCTACTTCTGCTAAAACTTTCATTGCTCGTTCTCTGCCTTCTTCTTTTGTGATCCCACTGATCGTAAGCGCAAGCTCGACATTTTCTAGCACTGACTGATGTCCAATTAAATTGTAATTTTGAAAGACAAAACCGATGTTATGGTTCCGGTAGGAATCCCAATCTTTATCTTGATATGCTTTTGTAGAAAGCCCGTTGATGATCAGTTCACCAGTATCAGAATGATCGAGACCGCCAATAATATTCAAAAGTGTTGTTTTTCCCGAACCGCTGGGGCCTAGTATTGAGACAAACTCATTATCCCGCAAATTGAGGCTGACATCATCTAAGGCTTGTTGAACCAATTCGCCCGTTGTATATTTTTTTGATAAATGCAAAAGTTCGATCATACAAAAACTCCTTTCTTCAGCAATGTTAATCCAGTCATTTGCACAAAAACCTGAAATAAATTACTCATTCAACCTGTATCATCGCCGCTTTGCTCAATTAAGAAGGGATTATTATGCCTTCTCTATTACTGCTTCCATTTGACTGCTTTCTTCTTGAACATTTTTTGAAATACTCATCAACCATACAATTGATATGAACGCTGAAATCAACTCTGTAATCGGGAAAGCAAACCAGACAGCGCTTAAGCCAAACATGATGCTTAAAAAATACATGGTCGGAATAAGCACCACGAGATTTCTTAATATTGAAATGATGAGACTTGGCGTCCCTCTTCCCAAAGCTTGAAAAATATTGGCACTGATCATTGTTGGACCGACAAAAAGGATTCCGATACTGATCGTTTTTAAGGCCGTCACACCCATTTCGACTAATTCCGGACTGTCATTGAACATGGTAATCAGCTGACTCGGAAAAATCTGGAAGAGTGCAAAACCGACTAATGTAAACAGGATTGAAAAAAGCATTCCATATGATGCTGTTTGTTTCACTCTTTCAAAATTTCCATTACCGTAATTATACCCGATAATCGGAAGGGCGCCCTGTCCCATTCCAAAAACCGGCATGAAAACAAATGACTGCAACCTGTAATATATACCATAAACGGCAATTGCTGTAGTGGACTGTCCGGCAAGAATAAGATTAATAACCGCCAGCGTAATACTGCCCATCAGCTGCATTGCCATAGCCGGAAAACCAACTTTATAGATTTCCCCTATAATAGCGGGCTGGACCTTGAATGATTTCAGGCTGATACTGATATCATGTTTACTTCTAATAATAAAAAAGATAAGCACTGCCCCGCCAATTAACCTGGAAAAGACGGTTGCATATGCAGCCCCCTCTATCCCTAATTCAGGAAAAAAGCCTAAGCCGAATATTAATAATGGATCCAGTACAACGTTCAGCGCTGCGCTGGCTATCATCATCACCATTGGAATAAGCGTATTCCCCTCGCCTTGAAGGATCCCCTGAAGTACTTGAGGGGTGAACAGTGCCATTGAACCGATCATAATAATTCTGATGTATCGGCTGGTCATATCAATTAACACTGGATCGCTGGTAAATATTTTTGTAATTGGAACCGCCAAAGCAAGTCCCAAAATCGCAACCAGCGCGCCTAAAACCAAACTGATCAGGATAGCATTCTCTGCCGCCAGGCCTGCTTTTTTTCGCTCCCCTTCTCCTAAAGATCGAGAAATTAGCGAGGTTACACCAACGCTCGTCCCAACGGATATGGCAATCAAAATCATCTGAATTGGAAAGGCAAGTGTAACAGCAGACAAGGCTTCTTTGCTGATATGGCCCACATAGATGCTGTCAACTACATTATATATTGCTTGTGAGGCCATCCCGATCATTACGGGAATAGCCAGTTTAAATAAAAGAGGAAGGATCGATTCCGACCCTAACCTCTCTGATTTTGAAACATTACTCATCACTGATCTCCTTAATGAAATATTTTGCTAATTGCTCCATTTTTTATAATTCTTCATCGAGCCAGTCAAACAAATACTCTTCAGCCGTCGCATAGCTTCCCATTTGACAATGTGTTTGAGCAGTCGTTTCTTCATCAAACAGCAAATAATCTTTGGGACAGCTTAAAGCATCATAAAATTTCTTTGCTTCGCCAAACATCGGCTCATTTGTGCCATCCATCACCAGCATTTTACAGGTGATTTTATCAACAATTGCTGTGTTGTCATATTTTTTTAATTCTTCAATAATCTCATCTTCCGGAACGCCCTGTTTCCATACATAATCCTGCAGCATAAAATCCATAAATGCCGGCCGCATCAATTTGGGTGTTTTTTGTATCATCTTCAGACGTTCCGCAAATGCACCACCCCAGTTCATGTTTCCTGGATCAACGACACACAGCTTAACCCGCTTTTCAAAAGCTGCGGCACGGGGAACTAAAAAGCCGCCAAAACTTAATCCCATCAAACCAATGCGCTCACTGTCAACACCCGGTAAGGTTAATGCAAAATCAATAACCGGTTTAATTACATTTTCCCAGTCAGGTCGAAATGGCAATCCACCTAGACGTAACGCATAGCCTTGTCCCGGGCCATCATAGATCAGGCAGTGAATGCCTCTTTTAATGGCTCCGTCATAAATCCATCGGGTATCCTCTGCCCAAGTATCACGACCCGGTGTAATGATTAGCAACGGAGCGTTTTCTTTCGCAAGAGGCGAGCGATAGAAATGACCCGGAAGGATGGTATTCTCATAAGGTATTTCCACATACTGACCGGGATATCCTGACAATTCAAGATATTTTTCATAACAGTCATGGCTTTCCTGGGTGATCTCTTTCATCCGTGGATCATATATTTTATCAAAATACATTGTTGCAATTCGAAAATAGGTAGACGCTCTCAAAAGCGCTGATGACGCCGTAACATTTTTTCCTTTTTGTTGGGCTGCATAAGCTCTGCTTTTTAGCTTCTGTGCTCTATCGCACCAGGCATTAAACCAGGATTCATCATCCCCTTTTTCAATCTGGCTAATTGCTTCCATTACCTCTGCAAAATCTGCCATGCCATATCGCGTAAGTCCCAGAACATGCTTTGCCAATGCATCCGTTAAAATATCTTTGCTGAAGCTTATCTCAGTCCAATGTTTCGTTTTCATAATATTCTCCTTGTTTGCCTTCATTTAATGCCAATCACGACATTATATTTTTATTTATCTTCAATTCAGATAATCCATTCTATTTTCGTTTCAAGGCTTGAATGATCCACTTCCTATTCAGCCATATATGTGTACATGCCAAAATAAAAAACAGGTAAGCTGCCGGGATATGAATATATGAGTATATCCCCATGGGAATCAGAATTTCATGAAGGATTCCTGATAAACCCGTAATTAGAAATGTTATAAACAAAAATACATTGACAATTTTTAATTTGCCATTCATATGATTCACCTCTTTTCTCATCATTTTTAATTATTGAAAATTTCTAGCCGCCTTTTGACATTTATTATTAATGATGTTATTATAATAGACGTTCGTTGATTATTCAATAATCGATAACTTGATACTGTTCAATAATCAACGATAATCCGTTTTAGTTGATTATTTTGTAACTTTCAAACTATCTTTAATCATGATTATTTAACAGAAAAATATCACTCGCGTATTATGGAGGTATTACGATGGAGAAATCTAAGAAAATCGATTTAAGAATAATAAAAACAAAACGCTTAATCAATCAGGCTTTGATTGATTTGCTTCACAAAAAGAGCATTAATAAAATCACGGTATCTGAGCTTGCACAAAAAGCCGAAATTAACAAGGGGACTTTTTATCTCCATTATTCAGATATCTATGATCTATATCAACATGCCCTCAATGAGCATTTAATAGAACTTGTTGATCAGATTGACTTTATGGATTTATTTGTTTATGATCCTGATGCATTCTCCAGAAATCTAGTCCACTATTCTTTGGATCAACCACTATTTGACAAAGACCCATTTTTTTCAAAAGACAACCTGTCTTTTAATCAAGGTGCTCATATCTATTTTTGCAATGCGTTAGGTGCGAAAGTTCTGGAAAGAACGGATATTCCATCAACCCTTGAAAATCAGGAAAAATTGAAGTTTATTTTTGCGGGTTCTGGTTCATTACTAAGGTATGATTCTCAAAAAGATTCTGAGCTCATTATTAGTATTATTTCCGCATCCATAAAGAGTTTATTCCCGGCTTTCGATTAAAACCTGAACTGAACAGGGCAAAACAATAATTTCTCTATTATTGATTTTCTGAGCGCTCATGCTTGAATAAAAAAAGCCAAGCCCAAATTGATAGAAAACCGCGAAAGGTTTTACACACTAATTGAGACTTGACTTTTTTAATTATAAATCATTGTAAATTCATATACAAATATTATAATTGCTAGCTTTTTTAACTTTTGACAATTATAATAAAGATGCAAATAATTTTAGAGATAGTATTTTTAAAAGCAACACTTATTTGAAAAATTCACTACAATGTATTCACATTCGAGGTCAAATGAAAATAGGATTTATCAGATGTATGAAATCAAGCGATATGATTCCAGCCGTGGATAGCTTGATGGAGCTACTTAATAAAAATGGTATTAATAAGGTGCCTGCCGCCCAAATCAGTCTTTCCGGACTTGATACCTGCGGCGGCTGCCCCGGACTTAAGGCCTAAACGCACGCCGAAAACCTGGTTAAAAGCGGTGCTGAAGCCCTTGTCTTTATATCGCCTCTGCTTAAAAATAAATCGGGTTCTTATTACTGTCCCCATCTTATGCGCATGGTTGAGGCAAGCAGAATGAAATTTAGGGATGAAATCCCGGTACTTGAGTATCGACGGGAATAGATTTTATCTGCTTACATCAAACTTGAACCCCTGTTATTTAGTCCGCCTGTCTAAGGGCAATCGAACAATAAATCTACTACCCTTGCCCGGTTCTGAAACCACTTTGATCTCCCCACCGATTTTTTCCAGATTCTCTTTAACCACATACAGTCCAATACCATCGCCCAAAGCACCACTGGCATTTGCCCCTCGGAAATAAACATCAAAGATCTTTATTTGTTCTTCCTTCGGAATACCTTTTCCGTTATCCTCAACAACAATATCCAAGAAACTGTCTTCTGTAAAATAATTAACTGTAACTGCTCCCCCAGCTTCGGTAAACTTATAAGCATTTGTTAAGAGATTATAAATGGCCTGACTCACTTTGTAACGATCCGTTTCGACAAGAATTTTCTGATGATTTAAAAGCTTTAACTCAATATTCTTCTTTTCAAACTGCATTTTTAATCCGCTAACAATCTGCTTAATCAGCTGACCAATATCAACTGATTCAAAATTGACCGAATCGACTTCTTTCTGAGCATCAATCATATTGCTCATATTACTGATAATTGAAGTAATATGCTCAATTTGGGTTTCGCAGATCTTTATTTCATCGGGATTCAACTCGATAATACCATCCTGAAATCCTTCCAAATGTGTTTTTAGGATTGTAAGCGGGGTTCGCGTTTGATGAATCAGCTCATCAATCAGTTTTTTACGGCTGGTCTGTTTCATTTTAAGCCGGACATTTAATGTATCCAAACTGCTTTGTATCGTACGGATTTCTTTAATCCTGGATTTTGGTATTTCACTTGAATTCCCCAGATCAATATCGATTGCCTGTTGCGCGGTCAGCCATAAATCCTTACTCATTCGTCGACTAATAAAAATGCCAACAAGTAGGATCAGGGTAAAGACAATTCCAAACGAAATCAGCCCACTACCGGCTAAAGACAGCATGAATTTTTTTGCCTCCAGAGAATTACTGATTGAGCTGTAACGGGTAATAATAAGTTGTCCAACTACTAGACCATCAGCCATTATCTCATGTGTATCGACTTCCTCCGCCTGCGTCTGAACAACGCGCCCCATCATACCACTCATCATGGGCATAGTTTCATTGCCAACCTCGCCCAGTAAATTACCATCTGCATCATAGAGTTTTATTTCCTTTATCGGGTCACTCAAATGAGATTCCAGCTGCATATTAATCTGCTGTTGGGAATAGGTATTTTCCAGCAATACTTTTTTTGACAATTCTTCCAGCTGGGAAACATGCTCGTCATAACTATCAGTCGAATAGTCAATAAATGTTCGATTAATCAAAATACCAAACACAAGCGAATTGATAGCCACTGATAAAACAACAGCCAAAATAAGCACCATCATCCACTGTCTTCTGATACTGATCATTTTGCACCACCAAAAATATAACCGGCACCATATTTTGTCCTAAGAAGCCGTGGATCTTTCGGGTTTTTCTCTATTTTCTGACGAATCCGTTTAATGTAACTGTCGATATTACGATCATACCCCTCATAACTCGAGCCGTATGCCAGTTCAATCAGCTGTTCTCGGGATAAAACCTGTCCCTGATGATTAAATAATACCAGCAGCAAACTGTATTCAGCTGAAGTGATCTCAATCTCTTCTTCGCCGCGATAAAGT
>JASGMZ010000045.1 GCA_030156305.1 Bacteroidales bacterium
CCCTCCTTTTCTATCCCCACAAAAGCGGCTGCAAATATAAAAACTTTAATTCCTATTTTCCAAATCTTTTCTTAAAAAAATGAAAATATTTCTTGTCGTTTTTATTGCTATATATTAGAACTTTTTTCCCGAATTGGGAGTGCAAATATACATCTATGTTTTAATTAACCTACCGATTTTACGTACTAATTTTTATTATAATTATAAAATATTGGCTATTAGCAAAATAATTTTTATATATTGGGCTCAAGCAGCAATAGAACAGTTATTTGAAATAAAAATTATATCTTCGCTAAGTTGAAATCATATTAACCTTTTTACAATGAGTAATACTAAAAATTTAGTTATCATTCCTACTTATAATGAAAAAGAAAATATTGAAAAGATGATTACTTATATCTTTTCATTAAGCGTACCTTTTGAGTTATTAATTATTGATGATCATTCACCAGATGGTACTGCTGATATTATTAAAAAATTACAAAAAGAATTTCCTGAAAAATTACACTTAATTGAAAGAGAAGGCAAGCTAGGGTTAGGAACCGCATATATTACAGGGTTTAATTGGGCAATAGATCATAAATATGATTACATTTTTGAAATGGATGCCGATTTTTCTCATAATCCGGATGATCTAATCAGGCTTTATAAAGCATGTGCTGAAGATGGAGCTGACCTGGCTATCGGATCGAGATATATTTCTGGAGTTAATGTAGTGAACTGGCCAATGGGCAGAGTGCTTATGTCCTACTTTGCCTCTTTGTATGTCCGGTTAATTACAGGAATGAAAATTAGAGATACTACTGCAGGTTTTAAATGCTATAAACGAAAAGTATTAGAATCCATAAAACTTGATAAAATAAAGCTGAAAGGTTATGCTTTTCAGATTGAAATGAAATTTACCGCCTGGAAACTTGGTTTTAATATTGTTGAAATTCCTATTATTTTCACTGAAAGACAGGAAGGGGTTTCTAAAATGAGTGGTGGAATATTTAACGAAGCTGTTTGGGGAGTTATTCAAATGAAAATAAACAGTTTCTTTAGAAAATATAATAAAGAAATATAATATTCATAGATGAATATGGATCTCCTTATTAAGAATATTATTATTGTAAATGAAGGGACACAACAACCTGGCAGTTTACTAATTGACCATGGGAAAATAACTAAAATCCTATCGCCTAAAGAAGAAAATACAATTACAGTAAAACAAATAATTGATGGGAAAGGAAAATATCTTTTCCCAGGAATAATTGATGATCATGTTCACTTCAGGGAACCTGGATTAACCCAAAAGGCAGATATTTATACTGAATCGAAAGCTGCTATAGCAGGGGGAGTCACTTCTTATATGGAAATGCCTAATACCATCCCTCAAGCTACAAATCAACAATTGTTAGCTGATAAATTTGATTTGGCTGCTCAAAAATCTTTAGCCAACTTTTCATTTTATATAGGTGCCACAAACAATAATCTTAGTGAGATAAAAAAGATCAATCCTGCAGAGGTATGTGGAGTTAAAGTTTTTATGGGTTCTTCGACAGGGAATATGCTTGTTGATGAGAAAGCATTAACCAGAATTTTTGCAGAATCGCCTTTATTGATAGCAACCCACTGTGAAGATGAAACTACGATAAAAAACAATATTTTAAAATTTAAACAAGAGTTCGGTGAAAATGTGCCTATTCATTATCACTCAAAAATCAGAAGTGAAGAAGCATGTTATAAATCCTCATCTTTAGCCGTTGAATTGGCAAAAAAATACAACTCTCGATTACATATTTTACATCTAAGCACAGCTAAAGAACTTGATTTATTAGATCAAAGTATTCCTTCGAAAAACAAGAAAATTACGGCTGAAGTTTGTGTGCATCACTTGTGGTTTTCTGATATGGATTATCCAAAACATGGTACACGTATAAAATGGAACCCTGCAATAAAAACGTTAAAAGACAGGGATGCATTATTAGAGGGATTAAAAAACAATAAAATTGATGTTATAGCCACCGACCATGCTCCGCATATCTTAGAAGAAAAAAAACACAGTTATTTCAAAGCAGCATCTGGGGGGCCACTTGTACAACATTCTCTTGTTGTGATGTTAGAATTATACCATCAACAAAAAATTACGCTTGAGGAAATTGTAAACAAAATGTGCCATACTCCTGCAGATATTTTCCAAATTGATAAAAGAGGGTATATCCGCGAAGGATATTGGGCTGATTTGGTTTTGGTTGACGTACAAAATCCATGGACCGTTCAAAAAAACAATATATTATATAAGTGTAAATGGTCTCCTTTTGAAGGGCAACGGTTTAACTCAAAAATTACGCATACTATTGTTAATGGAAATATTGTTTTTAACAATGGGCAATTCAATGAAGAAATAAAAGGAATAAGGCTAAAATTCAACAGATCGTAATTTTTTAAAATTCATAGTATGAAACATTTATTTTTTATTTCATTTATCGTAATCATGTTTATTGGATGTGATAAACAACCGAAAGAAACGGTTCAGGTAAAATTTGAAGGATTTGAAAACTTTGAAATCATTGCAGACACTATAATTAATGATGTTATCATAAAAAATCCGGATAATAATGAATGGACTGACTTCTGTTTAAGAAAACTAAATAAAACATCTTTAGTAAATCACATTTTTAATGCGGTTTATACAGGAGAACTTACTCCCTACGATTTCTTTAATGATAGTATTCTAACCATTGAAGATATAAAAAAATTAGAAAAGAATCCTGAGTTTGATCGCAACAATATTGCTAAAGTACAATACGAAGAAGCCTGGTACTACAATAATCAAAAGAATACCATGATAAAAAAGGTGCATTCTATTATGTTGGCTTACGAGATATACAATAACCAGGGAGAAATAAAAGGATATAAACCTGCTTTTAAAGTATACTTTAACAACTAACCCAATGATTAAAAAAATAAAAATACTTTTTGTCGACTCAACACACCAAATTTTACCTGAAAAATTATCAAATGCAGGTTTTTATTGCGATTATAATCCAGATATTGAAGAAAAAGAGATCAATGAAATAATTTCTGAGTATGACGGGCTTATTATAAGAAGTAAAATTAAAATTGATAAAACAATTATTGATAAAGCTACGAATCTTAAATTTATCGGAAGAGTAGGCGCCGGATTAGAAAATATCGACATACCTTATGCCGAAAATAAGGGCATAAAATGTTTTAACTCGCCCGAAGGTAACAGAGATGCTGTAGGCGAGCATGCCCTGGGAATGCTGCTATGTTTATTAAATAATATAATAAAAGCTGATACTGAGGTTAGAAATGGACAATGGATTAGAGAAGAAAATCGCGGAACAGAAATTAAAGGAAAAACCGTAGGTATAATTGGCTATGGGAATATGGGAAGTGCTTTTGCTCAACGATTAAAAGGTTTCGGAGCTCAGGTTATTGCTTACGACAAATACAAGTTTAACTATTCTGACGAATATGTAACGGAGAAAACACTGGATGATTTATTCAATAAAACTGATATTTTAAGTTTACATATTCCATTAACCGACGAAACCCATTTAATGGTTGATGACCAATTTATTCATCAATTTAAAAAAAATATATACCTCATAAATACAGCCCGTGGAAAAGTATTAAAAACGGAAGATTTAGTAAAAAACCTACAGTCGGGCAAAATATTAGGTGCTGCCCTGGATGTATTAGAATACGAAAAAACATCGTTCGAGAGTTTGCATGCTAATGAGAAATTACCAGCAGCTTTTAATTATCTTATAAAAAGCAATCGTTTAGTTCTAACCCCTCATATTGCAGGGTGGACACACGAATCAAATATTAAACTTTCTGAATTTTTAGCAGACAAGATTATTCAATCTTTTGGATAACTTATTTCACCACAAAATGAGCTGTGTGACGGCTTCGCTGTTCAATAAAAACCTTTCGCCCTTTTGTTACCTTTTCAATGGCCTGAGCAGAATAATGCCGAATGGTTAATAACTCCAGGTTATCATTATAAAGCACTTTAAAATCTTCTTTAAGATGCTCAATCAGTTTTTTTACTTTATTATTGGTATTGTCAAAACAAAATGAAAAACTAATGGCTGAATTTTGAATTAAATTCACTTTTATTCGATGATCCGAAAGATATTTAAAAATCTTACTCAACTCATCTTCAATAACAAATGATAAATCTTTGGGAAAAAGGCTTACCAGCACCTGCTGTTTTTTTAATATAATAACAGGCAAATCTTCTTCATACTCTTCAAAACACTGAATTACCGTTCCATCTCCTTTAGGATTCATAAAAGATTTTACTTTTAACGGGATATTTTTATTATGTAAGGGCTTTATTGTTTTGGGGTGGATTACTTTAGCTCCGAAATAAGCCAGTTCTACGATTTCCTGGTACGACAATTTATTTAACTTAGATGTTTCGGTAAAATATTGTGGATCGGCATTTAAAATCCCTTCAACATCTTTCCAAACCACCACTTCTGCAGCATCTAAAAAATAAGCCAGCAAAGCGGCTGTATAATCAGACCCCTCACGTCCTAAGGTAGTCGTTAATCCATTTTTAGTCCCCCCAATAAACCCTTGTGTAATATAATAAATACCATTATGATTAAAATCAAACGTTGATTTAATCTTTTTTTCAGACAAGGTAAAATCAACTTCAGCATCACGAAATGTTGCATCGGTAACGAGAGATTTTCTAATATCAATCCATTGATTCGCAAAACCTGTTTTATTAAGATATTCGCTAATAATTTTTGTAGAAAAAATCTCACCAAAAGAAATAATCTGGTCATATTTCTCATCGAATGTGCCGTATTCTTTATTTTCAACGGATTCTTGTAAATGATCGAATTCCAATTTAATGATATAGAATATGGGATGTTTTTTATCATCAAAAAGCTCATCCATAATACGATAATGATATAAAAATAAATTCTTAATTTTATCTTTACACAAGGGCAAATTATCGTATGATAGTTTGTGGATTTCTTCTAAGGCGTTGGTTGTTTTACCAAATGCAGATACAACGATAATCAATTTATCGGAAACAGATTTTACAATACGAAAAAGATTTTTTACTCCACTTGCATCCTTAATCGAAGCCCCGCCAAATTTATAAACAATCATTTTTTGCGCATTTTTTATCATAAGCAAAACTTACAAATTTAGCATTTCTTATTTTTAAAATTGTGATAAAACAAATAAACTTTCTATTATGCCGATTTTTTAAATATTTTGTTCATATTCATAAAATTAAAATTATTTTTGTAATAATAATGCTACTAATTTCATCAGGCATTTTTGGGCTTGCAAAACCAAAACCTTAGTTTTCAAATGAAAGGATACAATATAACCACACTCAACGAATTTATTATCCGCCGACAGGCAAATATTCCCTATGCAAAGGGAGAATTATCTAACTTATTACATCACATTGGCATTGCAGCAAAAGTAGTACACAAAAAAGTTAACAAAGCTGGTTTAGTTGATGTACTTGGCGAAGCCGGAAATGTAAACATACAAGGAGAACATCAACAAAAACTGGATGTTTTTGCTGATATGCAATTTACAGCTGCTTTAAAAGATAGTGGTGAATGTTGCGGTATTGCTTCCGAAGAAGATCAGGAAATTATTACGTTTGAAGATGAACTTTCGCTGGACGGAAAATATATTGTATGTATGGATCCTTTGGATGGATCATCTAATATTAATGTAAATGTTTCGATAGGAACGATTTTCTCTATTTATCGTCGAATTTCACCCCGTGGAGAAAAAGCTCAACTTATAGATTTCTTACAGGAAGGAAATAAACAAATTGCTGCAGGTTATATTATCTACGGATCATCAACCATGCTTGTTTATACAACCGGCATGGGAGTTAATGGCTTCACCCTTGATACAGGAATCGGTGAGTTTTGTCTTTCTCACCCGGATATTAAAACTCCTCAAGACGGAAATATTTACTCTGTAAATGAAGGAAATTACAATAACTTTTCCGAAGGAGTAAAAAAATACATTAAATATTGCCAGGATAAAGATAAGGAAACCAAAAGGCCATATACAGCAAGGTATATTGGATCATTGGTAGCCGATTTCCATAGAAACCTTTTAAAAGGAGGAATATTTATTTATCCACAAACAGCAAAAGCTCCTAAGGGAAAATTAAGACTCTTATACGAATGTAATCCTATTGCTTACATTGCCGAACAGGCCGGAGGTAAAGCCACTGATGGGGAACAAAGAATATTAGACTTAAAACCAGAATCATTACACCAACGTGTTCCTTTTTATACCGGGTCAACAAAAATGATAGATAAAGCAGAAGAATTTTTAAAAAAATACAAATAGTTCTGAAAAAAAATAAACTTTTTATGCCTTAGGTAGTTGATAATACAACTGCCTTTTTACTTTATGGATCATCAGAAAATTATACAACTCAGAGAAATTTTACAATTTTATAATAACCACCCACAGGTTAACAAAATTTTGCAAACAAGCAAAAATGGAAATTCAAATTTTTATTTAAGTGGTTTGCAAGGATCATCAAAAAGTCTTGTTGCTGCAACCATTATGAATAGCAGCAACCATACACATCTTTTTATTTTTCAAGACAAAGAAGATGCAGCCTATTTTCATAACGATATATCTAATATTTTAGAATCGGAAGCAGCTTTTTTCCCTACTTCATATAAACGATCTATAATTTACGGTGAAGAAGATAGTGCTAATTTATTGCTTCGTTCGGAGGCTCTCACGCAATTGGCTAACAACAAAAAACTTGTCATTACAACCTATCCTGAAGCAATTGTCGAGAAAGTCATTAACAAAAATAACCTTATACAATCAACGCTCCATTTACGGGTTGGAGAGAAGGTAAATATTGATTTTATTGAGGAAGTGTTGGAAGAATACCATTTTCAGTATGTTGATTTTGTTTATGAACCCGGGCAATACTCAATTCGTGGAAGTATAATTGACATCTTTTCTTTTGCATCGGATCATCCCTTTCGAATAGATTTTTTTGGCGACGAGGTAGAGTCCATTCGCTCTTTTGACATTGAAAATCAATTGTCGAAAGAGAAATTCGAAAAAATTTCCATTATTCCTAAAATTGTAAATCCTGTATCAGAAAATAAAGAGCTAAAACAAACCGAGTCGTTTTTCAGTTTTTTACCTTCAAATACCACAATCTGGACCGATAACCTATCATTTATTGCCGACAAAGCTTTACAGATTTATGATAAACTAACCGAAGAAAATCGCGAAGAGCTAATTATTCCATCTAATCAATTAATACAGTCTATTCAAGACTCACCGCACATTGAATTTGGACAAAAAAATTATTTTAACAGCAGCGAAATAAAATTCAATATTGTTCACCAACCTGCCTTTAACAAAAATTTTAACCTGCTTGGCGAAAATATTATTTCTAATCTCGAAAAAGGGTACCAGACCTACATTCTTTCCGATAACGAAAAACAGATTGAACGATTACAAAACATCTTTAAGGATATAAATCCTGAAATAACTTTTATCCCTGTTTTAAAAACGCTTCATGAAGGATTTATCGATCATGATATCAAAACTTGTTTTTATACCGATCATCAAATTTTTGGCCGATACCACAAATTTAATATCAAAAACAGTTTACAAAAGAAAGAACAGATAACCCTACGTGAATTGACAGGGCTTCATCCAGGTGACTATGTGGTGCATATCGATCATGGCATAGGCAAGTTTGGAGGATTAGAAAAAATTGAAATCAATGGTAAAACACAGGAAGGCATAAAACTTGTTTATAAAGATCTGGATACCTTATATGTTAGTATACATGCATTACATAAAATAAGTAAATATAAAGGGAAAGATTCTGAACCACCCAAAATATATAAATTAGGTACCGGAGCCTGGCAGAAACTTAAACAAAATACCCAGGAAAAAGTAAAAGATATTGCCAAAGAGCTTATTCAGCTTTACGCAAAACGTAAAGCACAAAAAGGTTTTTCTTATGCTCCCGATACGTTTATGCAACAAGAACTGGAGTCATCTTTTATTTACGATGATACCCCCGATCAACTAACGGCAACAATAGCCGTAAAAGAGGATATGGAGTCGGAAACGCCCATGGACAGGCTTGTTTGTGGCGATGTGGGGTTTGGAAAAACAGAAATTTCGGTACGTGCAGCATTTAAAGCAGTATCAGACAGCAAACAGGTGGCTATTCTTGTTCCCACAACGATCCTTGCTCTTCAACATTATCAAACATTTACTGAACGATTAGCAAATTTCCCTTGTAATATTGAGCACTTAAGCCGCCTCAGATCGGCCAAAAAACAAAAAGAGATTATAAAAAATCTAAACGAAGGGAAAATTGATATTATTATTGGTACCCATCGCCTGGTAGGAAAAGAAATAAAATTCAAAGATCTGGGATTGCTTATTATCGACGAAGAACAAAAATTTGGCGTATCGGTAAAAGAAAAGTTAAAAAAATTAAAAATCAATGTAGATACACTCACATTAACGGCAACACCTATACCAAGGACTCTACAATTTTCCATGATGGGAGCTCGTGATTTGTCGATCATCAATACACCACCGCCTAACCGCTATCCAATCATCACAGAACTCCATACATTCAATGAAGATATCATTAAAGAAGCTATTGATTATGAATTTCAACGGAATGGGCAGGTATTTTTTATTCATAACCGGATACAAAATATCGACGAAGTTGAAAAATTGGTTAACAAGTTATGCCCTGATGTTAGAACCGTTGTTGCCCATGGGCAAATGGAAAGTAAAAAGCTGGAAAAAGTAATGTTGGATTTTATTCAATATGAATATGATGTATTAATTGCTACTACAATTGTTGAATCCGGGCTTGATATTCCCAATGCCAATACAATGATTATTAATAATGCCCAGAATTTCGGATTAAGTGACTTACACCAACTACGCGGACGCGTAGGGAGGTCTAACAAAAAAGCTTTCTGTTACCTGTTAGCTCCACCCCTTATCTCTGTTACCGAGGATGCCCGGCGTAGATTAAAAGCGATTGAAGAATTTTCTGAATTAGGGAGTGGGTTTAATATTGCTATGCAGGATTTAGATATCCGGGGAGCCGGAAATTTATTAGGCGCCGAACAAAGTGGATTTATTACCGACATCGGATTTGAAACTTACCACCGAATTTTAAACGAAGCCATTTTGGAGTTAAAAGAAACGTCGTTTAGGGAACTTTATGAATCGGAACACCAAAAAGAAACAGAAAAACAAATACAAAAACAAAAATTTATCAGCGATTGCCAAATAGATACCGATCTGGAGATTCTTTTCCCCGACGCATATATTAGCAATATCTCAGAACGAATAAGGCTTTACCGCGAATTAGACAATACCGAAACAGAAGATCAATTGTTATCTTTCGAAGCACAACTAAAAGACCGCTTTGGGAAAATTCCACCACAAACCATTGAATTAATGAATGTTGTAAGGCTTAGATGGTTGGCTATAGATTTAGGTGTTGAAAAAATTATCCTGAAAAATAACAAACTGGTAGCCTATTTTATTAGCGATCAAGATTCACTATTTTATAAATCTGCCGTTTTTGCTAAAATATTAAGTTTTCTACAAAAAAATCCTCAATTTATAAAAATGAAAGAGGTAAATAACAAACTTACTTTAAGTATTCAAAAAATTGATAGCATACAAAAAGCGATTGATATTTTTAAGCAAATTATCAATCATCAAAATTAATGAAAAAAGAATCCATTATAATTGATTTTATTATATATTTACGCCTGGTTTTTAATAAATTATGTTCATGAACCTTACCATTGATATAGGGAATAGCAGGAACAAATTTGCTGTTTTTCGAAGAGGGGAGATTTTAGAAGTTTTCCATTTTAACACATTAAACACAAATATTATTCAGGACATTTCTCAAAAATATCCGGAAATTAAACATGTTATTCTTTCTACTGTACGAGAGGTAGAAACCTCTTTTGTAACATTTCTTCAATCTGAATTTAATGATTATATTGAACTTACTGAAAAAACAAAAATACCCATTGAAAACTTATATCAAACAAAAGACACTTTAGGAAAAGATCGTTTAGCCTCAGTTATTGGAGCAAACAATATTTTTCCAAATACCAACGTTTTGGTTATCGATGCAGGTACAGCTTTAACATTTGATTTTATCAATCAACAAAATCAATATTTAGGAGGGACCATTTCACCAGGTTTAGAAATGCGGTTTAGAGCATTGCACGATTATACAAACCGGCTACCATTGCAAGAAAAAAATAATAATTATCAATTAATTGCTGATAACACAAAAGAGGCCATAATTTCGGGAGTACAACACAGTTTGATATTTGAAATTGATAGCTATATAAACACCTTTAAAACAAAATTTAACCATTTAAAAGTAATTTTAACAGGTGGGGATGCTATTTTTTTTGATAAAAAGTTAAAAAATCCCATCTTTGTAAACTTGAATTTAAATTTTATTGGATTAAACAAAATCTTAGAATACAATATAAAAGCATGATCAAAAAAACATTTTTAACCATAGGTTTACTCATTATTACCCTACTACAAATTGCAGGACAAAGCCTTACCAATTCGCCCTATACCCGATTTGGGATTGGAGAGATTGACCGAAGCGGCTTTAACCAAAATAAAGCGATGGGAGGAATATCTGCGGGATTACGCATGAACAATCAAATTAATTTTTTAAATCCAGCTTCTATAAGTGCCCAAGATAGTATGTCTTTTATTTTTGATGTTGGGATTAATGGAATAACCAAAGAACTGAAGTCAAATGATAATAGTTTAACATTTAATAATTTTGCTTTCGATCATCTTGCCCTCTCTTTCCCAATAAAAAAATGGTGGGTGGCAAGTGCTGGAGTAACACCTTACTCCAAAATTGGTTATAACATTAATCAAACTGATATCTACGAGTTTAATGATACCATAAATAAAAAATATAATTATTATGGAAATGGGGGGATTACCCAACTATTTTTGACAAACTCATTTAATATTTACAAAGGCCTTTCCGTTGGGTTTAACCTGAACTATTTATTTGGTTCAACCGAACAATACAATCAGGCTTATTTAGATTTACCGGAAAGTTATTCAACGGTTATCGTTAATAAAATAAAAATGAATAAAATAACCTTTGACCTTGGCCTTCAATACTATGGAGAAATTGGCGAAAAATACTTTTATGTTGCAGGGTTTACTTATTCCAACAAAGTAGATTTTAATGCTACCAATGATCAATCCATATTAATGACCGAAAATTATAACCTATACAATGTTAACGTAATTGATTATTTAGCAAATTATCGAAGTGATTATGATACCATAACCAGCTCACGTATTACAAATTACAAAGTTGATATTCCGGAAAGATACAATATTGGATTTACAGCAGGGATTAAAGACAAATTAACATTTGGGGTTGATTATAGTTATCAAGACTGGTCAACCATAGAATCGTTAAATGTAAACGACAATTTTGCAACAGATCAAACGATTCGATTTGGAATTGAATATATACCTAACAAAAGATCCCTTAGAAATTATTTCAACAGAATTAATTACAGAGCAGGTTTTTACCACAATAACAGCTATTTAAAGCTAAAAGGAGAACAAATAAAAAATTATGGCATAACTTTTGGAATAGGATTACCGATAGCAAATCAGAAAACAAGTTTAAATATATCTGGTGCTTATGGTAAAAATGGAACAACTGATAATGGATTAATCGAAGAAAATTATTTTTCATTTGGCATTAATTTAACTCTATATGATTTCTGGTTTATCAAACGAAAATTTAACTAATTAAAACATAACAATATTATGAAAACAATAGCAAAAAGAATTTTACCAACATTGTTTTTAACCTTAACCATAGGGCTTTCATTCGCTCAGAAGGGTGTTGAAGACGGATCAAAATACGGACATGGTGAAGACAGTATTCGTTGTATAATGAATTTATCATTATATAGAGAATATGTAAAACAAGATAATTATAATCTTTCAATTAAGCCATGGAAAATTGTTTATACAGAATGTCCAAAAGCGAGTAAATACATTTATATCGATGGAATTAAAATGATAGAAGATGCTATTCAAAAAGAACAAGATGAAGCCAAAAAGGAAATACTTGTAGATAGCATGATGAGAATTTACGATAAACGAATAAAATATTATGGGCAAAAAGGCTATGTTTTAGGCAAAAAAGGGACTGATTATATTAAGTATTCCAAAAATACTTCAGAAAACATGGAGGTTGGGTACAATTGGCTTAAAGAAGCCATTCAGCTTCAACAAAAAGAAATCGGCCCTGGCGAATTGGTAACTTTTATGAATGCTTCAAAATTTTTATTCTCAGCTAATAAAATAAGTGCGGGACAGGTAGTAGAAGACTATGGTTTCGTTTCCGATATTGTTGATAAAATACTAATCAATGGGAAAAAAGGAAGTATTGAAAGAGCAAAAGATATATGTGACAAAATTTTCGAATCGAGTGGCGCTGCAAGCTGCGAAGATTTAATTCCATTTTATGCTAATAAATATGAAGTAAATGCAGAAGATGTTGAATTTCTAACAAAGGCAACAGACTTATTGCGCTCAACAAAATGTACCGAATCGGATCTTTTTTACAAAATGACAAAAAAGTTAAACGAATTAGATCCCAATGCAGAATTAGCCTACGAAGTTGCTAAATTAAGTTCTAAAAAAGAAAAATTTCAAGAAGCGTCAAAATATTTCCATCAAGCAATTGAACTACAAGATGATATTATTGAAAAAGCAAAATATTATCTTGAATTAGGAGATGTTTCACGTAAAATGGGAAATTACGAAACGGCCAAAAAATATGCATTAAAATCGGCAGAATTAAATCCAGAAAGTGGATATCCATATCTTTTGTTAGGTAATATTTATGCTGCAGGGAATAAAACATGTGGAGAAAAAGAATTTGAACATAAAGCAATTTACTGGGCTGCAGTTGATCAATTTATAAAAGCAAAACAAGTAGATCCTGAATTAACTGATGAAGCCAATAATTTTATTGAAGCCTATAGCCCACACTTCCCTAATCAGGAGGATGCTTTCTTTGAAGGTTATAACAATGGTGATACATATACTATAGGATGCTGGATCAATGAAACAACAACCGTTAGAACAACAAAATAATTTTTTAAATAATATGTTACAAAAGATAATAATTCCTGCTTTGGCAGGAATTATTATCTTTTGTAATGCCTGCGAAAAAGGGGACATCGAAAAAATAAATAAGTTAACTAAACACCTCGATGCACCCTCCATGGCAGTTGAGAATACAGAAATAATCTACAGTGAAGATGCTATTATTAAAATAAAAATAACTTCGCCAGAAATAAACCGATACCTCGAAATAGAAGATCCTTATTCAGAATTTCCCAAAGGATTGCACGTACAATTTTACGACTCTACACAAACACCAACCTCTTCGATTCGAGCCAACTACGCAATATTTGATGAAAAAGAAAATTTATGGACTGCTGAAAACAATGTAGTCGCTATCAACAAAATAGAAGGGGATACACTTAATACAGAATACCTTGTGTGGGACATGAATAAGAAAAAAATTTTTTCTGACCGTTTTGTTCGTGTTGTGAATAAAGATGGAATTATCCATGGAACAGGTTTTGAATCGAACCAGGATTTTTCCAATTGGAAAATCAAAAAAACATCGGGAACGATTAATATTGAAGATGAGAAATAAACTTGCCAGAAGTGTTGAGATTTTATGGATTATAACATCAATACTTTGTTTAATTTCTGGAATACACCAAACTATTTACCAGGGTTTTTCCAAAAGTTATGTCTTTTTTATATTTTCGCTATTAGCTTTTTTAATGTTTCGAATAAAACGACATATCAGAAAAACAAATAATTCGGGGAAAACAAATGGATGATCCGTTTTTATATGGGCTGTTAATTTTTCTAACAATATTTTTTTCGACCCTAAAAACAGCTTTTAGTGCACTAAACCAATTACAATTAGAGCTTGATAAAGGAAAAGATAACTATCATTCCAAAATATTAACTTTTATTAGTAAAAATTTCTGGGACTTCTCGCTTACAATTGTAATTTGTTATAGCATTATCTTTATTATTTTTATCTATTTTATTAATTACGAACTATCAGCTTTTTTGCAGCAATACAGCCTGCATTACACCTTAAGTTTTTGGATTAGAGTTTTACTTTTAAGTCTTGTTATTATCCCTGTTATTGAAATTCTACCTCAAACTTTCGGAAAAATTTTTGCCAACAAAATCATCAATGCATTAGCTTTAATCATCTTTCTAATTTATATTTTTTCGTATCCTATAACCAAGCTACTGACAGCCATATCAACTTTATCGATTAAAATAATATTTAATGATAAGTTAAAAAAAACAAAAAAGAAAAAGTTTGGAAAAGAAGACCTCAATAAACTTGTTGGTGATAACGAAAACACTAAAACCAGCCAAGAGCAAACAACATCAGACATTAAATTATTTAAAAATGCTCTCGAATTTTCCGATATAAAACTTCGAGAATGTATGATTCCAAGAACAGAAATTGTAGCCATTGAAATTGATGACACGTTAGATGAACTAAAAGAAAAATTTATAAATACAGGCTTATCGAAAATACTCATATACCGTGATTCCATTGATAATATTATAGGCTACATAAAAAGTAAAGATTTATTTACCTGGGATAATAATTTTAAAAAATATATTAAAAACTTACCATTATTTCCCGAATCAATGCAGGCCAATAAACTTTTACGCCATTTTATAAGAACAGGACAACAATTAGCCATTGTTGTAGATGAATTTGGAGGAACTTCCGGTATTATTACTATTGAAGATATTTTAGAAGAAATTTTTGGTGAAAT
>JASGMZ010000046.1 GCA_030156305.1 Bacteroidales bacterium
AAACTCAAATATTTATAAATTAGAACTTTTGCAAGATATTAATGATATTGCATTTAAAACACTAAATGACAGGATGGTACGTGAAATGGCAAATGCTATTATGCGATTAGCTACTAAAAAATCTTTAGAGTTGTTGGCCGACGAACAAAATGAAGGTTTAGGGACTTTAATAAATATTGTAAACACCATCACTGAAAAAGCAGATACCCGCAACTGGCAAACACTTCCTTACTCTATTTCTTATTGTCGTATTCCTTTAAACAGAGGCAATAATCAATTGATCTTAAAAACAAATTCATCCAAAGGAACATCTAAAACACAAACTTTAAATTTTGTAGGAGAAAAAAACAAAATATATTTTCATACATACCATACAACAGATAGTTATAACCCTCACCATTAAAAAAAGAGGCCTCAAAAATTATGAGAGGCCTTAGTGTGGTTAATTAATTTCCTATATGGTTTTATTCGCTGTTACTTTACCATGGCAATTCTTATATTTTTTACCACTGCCGCAAGGACATGGATCATTGCGCCCAACTTTTTTCTCAACCCTTACGGGTTGAACTTTTTGCTTTTTATTCTCCTGTCCATCACCAACCTGGTCTGTTCTGCTGGTTTGATATTTACTATAGTCGGTTTTTCTTCGTTTTTCTGCTTCACGAACCTGATCGGGATCCTGAATTGGAATATATCCTTTAACCAAGGTAGCAACAACATCACGATTTACTTTATTAATCATTGTTTTGAACAATTCAAACGATTCAAATTTATAAATCAATAAAGGATCTTTTTGCTCGTAGGTTGCTGCCTGTACCGATTGTTTTAAATCATCGAGTTCGCGTAAATGCTCTTTCCAGGATTCATCTATATTCGCAAGAATGGCTGATTTCTGATAGGATTTAACCAGATCACGGCCTTCTGTTTCGTATGATTTTTTAAGATTAGTAATCACCTGTAGCGTTTTTGCACCATCTGTAATAGGTACTACAATATTTTCATACGTTTGGCCGCTTTTTTCATATACATTTTTAATTACAGGATAAGCTTGTTTTGCAATAGCTTCTTCTTTTCTTTTATATGTTTCGAGAACAACCTTGTAAACCTTATCGATTAAACCTTCAGCATTTTCTTTCAAGAATTCTTCTTCACTAAATGGAGGTTCAATAGAAAAAGTACGCAATAACTCAAATTTAAAACCTTCAAAATCAGCATTTTCCTGATAATCATAAACTACATTCTCACAAACATCGAACATCATATTGGCAATATCAACCCCCAATCGTTCTCCATATAAAGCATGTCGGCGTTTTTTATAAATAACTTCACGCTGTGAGTTCATCACATCGTCATATTCAAGCAATCGCTTACGAATACCAAAGTTATTTTCTTCAACTTTTTTCTGAGCGCGTTCAATGGATTTTGAAATCATAGAATGTTGAATCACCTCTCCTTCTTTCAATCCCAGTCGATCCATAATACCGGATATTCTGCCAGATCCAAACAAACGCATTAAATCATCTTCGAGAGACACAAAAAATTGAGAAGAACCCGGGTCTCCCTGTCGTCCGGCACGTCCACGCAACTGACGGTCTACGCGTCGAGATTCGTGCCGCTCAGTACCAACAATGGCTAAACCTCCAGCTTCTTTTACTTCATTAGAAAGTTTAATGTCGGTACCTCGCCCTGCCATATTCGTAGCAATAGTTACCGTTCTCGATTTTCCGGCTTCAGCAACAATATCAGCCTCACGCTGATGCAATTTTGCATTTAAAACATTATGCTTTATGCCCTTAATTTTAAGCATTCGGCTCAAAAGCTCTGATATTTCTACGGATGTAGTACCAACTAAAACCGGGCGCCCATGATTCACAAGGTCGACAATTTCATCAATTACGGCATTATATTTTTCACGTTTGGTTTTATAAACTAAATCTTCATAATCATTACGAACTACAGGTTTATTAGTAGGTATAACTACTACATCGAGTTTATAAATATCCCAAAACTCGCCAGCTTCTGTTTCGGCTGTACCTGTCATACCAGCCAATTTATGGTACATACGAAAATAATTCTGCAAAGTAATGGTAGCAAAGGTTTGGGTTGCTGCTTCAACCTTAACCCTTTCTTTTGCTTCTATGGCCTGATGTAGACCATCAGAATAACGACGGCCTTCCATAATACGGCCGGTTTGTTCATCAACAATTTTAACTTTATTATCTATAACTACATATTCTGTATCTTTTTCAAAAAGCGTATACGCTTTAAGCAATTGATTAATAGTATGAATTCTTTCAGATTTTACCGCATAATCCTGAAGCAATTTATCTTTTGTAGAAAGCTTCTCAGATTCTTTCATTTCCGATTTTTCCAACTCGGCAATTTCAGAACCTATATCGGGCAAAACAAAAAATTTAGAGTCATCCGATTTTGACGTAATAACGTCAATTCCCTTATCGGTCATTTCAATCGAATTATTCTTTTCATCGATAATAAAAAACAGTTCATCAGTAACCTTATGCATATGCTTACTATTATCCTGCATATAATAGTTTTCTGTTTTTAGCATCAATGATTTATTTCCTTCTTCGGATAATAGTTTAATTAAAGCTTTATTTTTTGGTAACCCTTTATAAGCTTGTAAAAGCAAAAAACCCGCTTTTTCTGTATTGTTATCATTTAGTTCCTTTCTGGCTTCGGCTAATATCTGATTTACTAATTTTCTTTGCTCTTCCACAAGTGTTTCCACTTTAGGTTTTAGCTCATCAAAAAGTTGCATATCTCCTTTAGGAACCGGGCCTGAAATGATTAGAGGTGTTCGGGCATCATCAATTAATACCGAGTCTACCTCATCGACAATGGTATAATTGTGTTTTCTTTGTACCAGGTCTTCAGGGTTAATCGCCATATTATCTCTAAGGTAATCAAATCCAAACTCATTATTGGTACCATAAGTAATATCAGCTAAGTATGCTTTTCTTCTGGAATCAGAATTGGGCTCATGTTTGTCGATACAATCAACGGATAAGCCATGAAACTCAAAAATGGGCCCCATCCACTCAGCGTCTCGTTTTGCCAGATAATCATTTACGGTAACAAGATGAACTCCTCTTCCTGTTAATGCATTAAGGAAAACGGGTAAGGTTGCTACTAAAGTTTTTCCCTCTCCAGTAGCCATCTCTGCAATTTTACCCTGGTGCAATACGATTCCACCAATAAGCTGAACATCGTAATGTACCATATCCCATGTAATCTGATTTCCACCAGCTATCCATGTATTATAATACCTTGCTTTATCCCCTTTTATTTCAACATGGTCATATTTTGCAGCTAAATTCCGATCAAAATCATTGCTTGTAACTTCAATATATTCATTCTCTTTAAAACGTCGTGCGGTATCTTTTACAATGGCAAAAACAATAGGTAAAACTTCATTCAGCTTATCCTCAAGTTTTTTATCTATAATTTTCTCAATTTTATCAATTTCGTCATAAATTTTTTCCTTTTCTAAAACATCAATGTCATCGCTTTCAGCTTTTGTTTTAAGGCCAGTCACTGTTTCATTTTCTTCACGAATATGATTCAGTATTTCCTGTCGAATATTGGCAGCTTCCGAACGTAAATCATCATTACTTAACTGAACAATTTTTTTATATTCATCCTTTATAAGTTCTAATATTGGAGAAATTTCTCTAATATCTCTTTCTGATTTATTTCCCAAAAACTTAGTTAAAATATTTGTAAGTAAAGCCATTATTTAATGTGTTTATTTAATTTTTTGATTAATCTACAAAGTTAACATTTTATGCTTAAACAAAATTGTGAAATGAATAATAAAACATAAAATTTTCGTAAAAAAATATCTCAAAATTTTTTACATAATCATAAATAAAACAATGTTTTGAATAATTTATTGTTTATCGATATATAAGACAAACAGATATTTTTTTCTTCATATTACGATTTAAATCTTTGCCCAATAATTAAAAAAGATTAGTTTTGTGCAATTTATTTAATATATCTACAATTTAAATCATTTATAATGAATAAATATTTTTATGGGTTGTTCTTTATTATTTCCATTTGTTTATTTGCAGCATGCCATTCAAACAATCAAATAAAAAAAGTAAATCAAACCCAAACTAAAGAGGATTTTGTTAAAAAACCTATTAGCAATTATTTTACTGATAATGATTCTATACAATCAATTCCTAATAATAAAGGTAATTATATCCTATTTTTATCGGAAACAGAAATTAATTCAGCTAACCCTGTAACAGATATTCATTTTATCATTTACGATAAAAGTGCTGATTCAATTATTTATGAAAATAATTTTAACAATTCCAAAATTCAATGGCATACTAATACACATCTACTTTTAACCCGATATTTTGGCATCACAGATAAACCAGAGGGTACCAATATTAAACATCAACTTATTGACATACATACAGGTAATATTAAAGAATATAAAAAAAATACGAATATAAAATAACTCATAATTTTTAAATCATGAAAAAATTTTACATCCTTTTATTAACTGCAATAGCAGGTGGAATAATTAGTTATTTCATATTTTTCACTGGCGATAAAAAGAATCAATTAGATGAATTTTTTACACCAAGTGAATTTTATGAATATGAATTTCAACAAAAAAAGCTAAAAAGTGAATCCAAAGCTGATAAGCCTGATGAATTTACTCGTTATTTTAAAGAAATAACCACAAGATTTGGAGAAGATGAGAACTCATATCCAATGAATTATAAGATAAAAGAGTTAAACTCAGCCAAAGCAAAAAGTAGTAATTTAAAATTAGCAACCAACGATATCGTTTTTGTACAACGTGGCCCTGCAAATATAGGAGGCCGAACTCGTGGGTTAATTGTTGATCCCGATGATCAAACACATAATACCTGGTATGCTGGTGCCGCTACAGGTGGTATTTGGAAAACTACAGATGGTGGACATAACTGGACATGCTTAACTGATGATTTTCCAAATTTATCAGCCAATACTTTAGCAATGGCTGCCTCAAATACTCAAGTGATTTATGCAGGAACAGGTGAAAGCTTTCCCGGAGGAACTTATCTTGAAGGAAACGGTATTTTTAAAACAACCGACAAAGGAGAAAGTTGGGCTCAATTAGCATCAACAACAAACAATGATTACTTTGCATACATAAACCGGTTAGTGGTAGATCCTAATGATGAGGATATTGTTATTGCTGCTACTGAAAAAGGAATTATGAAGTCTGTTGATGGTGGCCAACAGTGGGATACTGTTTATACAAATGCTAACGGAGTAGAAGACTTAGTAGCAAATCCCAATGATTTTGATATATTATATGCCGGTGTAAATAGCTATGGAATTTTAAAATCAACAAATGCCGGAGAAAGCTGGACGATTTCATTTGATGAACTTGTTGCAGGGCAACGTTATGAACTTGCTGTTTCTCCGGTTGATCCTAATATAATTTATGCGTCAATAAATATCAGTACTACAGAATCATACGTATATCGGTCAACCGATGCTGGTGAAACCTGGTTAAAACTTGAAGATAAATATGGAAATAATAAAAATTATATGGGTGGGCAAGGTGAATATGACAATATTATTCAGGCCCATCCCTATAACAAAGATATAGCATTTGTGGGAGGTGTTAATTTATGGAAAGTTGATTTTTCTAACCCGGGAACTATAGAAGAATCTGAACCCGGCGTAAAAAATGTTGCTTTAGATAATACTTCCTCTTTTTTAGCTTTTATTAACTTTGGTGGAGAATTCCTTGATGGAGGAATGGAATTGGGAACAAATAACGGAGCTACAAATTTAAATGATGATGATTTTGTTTCGGTAGAAATTCGTTTCGGTCCCGGAAGGAGTCAAAAGGCTCATCGTTTTACAGTTGGAGGATTAGGCTCAGGAGTTACCCCCTCTGGATATTATTATAAAGATTATGTTGAAGTCCCTTTTGAAGTTTGGGACATTACAAATAGCAGACAATTAATGGTTTCATTCAGAGACCAGGAAGAAGACGGAGCTTTTAATTTAATTGCACGTGATCCGGAAGATGATATTAAAGGAAGAGAATATTTATTTATTAATTCGGTAGAATATTCAGAAACAGCATCTCCACAAATTGCACAAATTGCAGGACATTCATACAAACAAATTTATTTTTTCTGGCCAACATTAGCAACCGGAGGTACTTGGGATGCAGATAATCTTCCTGAATCTAAAATAAGTGTCATATACGGAACAACTCAATTACAAAAAGGAACAAATTACATTGTAGCTGATGCTTACGGACAATATGGAGGAAGCAATAATTATGATCAAAATGCAGGAATGGGAACCACAAAAATACCTGGCCTTCACCCCGACCATCATAACCTTGTAATGGTCCCCATTAATGAAGCTACAGATAGTTTTTTAGTTGTTAATGCTAACGATGGAGGATTAGGCATTTCTTTTGACAGTGGTGAAACATTTAATCAGTTACCTAATAATTATATTACCACCCAGTTTTATGGAGCAGCCAAGAAACCCGGAGCTAACGAATTTATTGGAGGAATGCAGGATAATGGTACATGGAGGTCTCAGGCAGGTGAAGATGCTTCATCGCAATCTCAATATCTTTTTCAATTAGGTGGCGATGGTTTTGAATGTATGTGGCATTATACCGATGGAAATAAAATTATTGGAAGTATATACAACAATGCATTTTACAGAACCTTAAATGGTGGCGAAACCTGGACTGGTGCTACTAATGGCATTGCAAGCAATGACGGGCCTTTTATTTCCAGAATTTCTTCACATCCATCTGCCCCGGATGTACTATTTGCCGTTGGCATGGAATCTATTTATAAAAGTACAAATTTTGCACAATCATGGACCAGTATAACAATGCCTGAAGGCTGGAACCCTTATGCAACTCAGAACTATGTACCAAGTCAATTGAATATTGAAGTTTCGTTAGCGAACGAAAATATTGTATGGGCTGGAGCTGCAATGTCTGGCGCTAATGGATGGAAAATATTTGTTTCTGAAGATCAGGGAGAAACATTTAATGCCGTAAACGAATTTACGGGAGAAAACATGAACGCTTTTATTAGCGGTATTGCAACACACCCTACTCAAGATTCTACAGCCTATATCCTATTTTCGGTTGCTAATGCACCAAAAATATTAAGAACTGAGGATTTAGGACAAACCTGGGAAGATATTACCGGATTTGTTGGAAATGAAAGTAGTACTAATGGTTTCCCGGATGTAGTAACCCATTCATTACTCGTATGGCCTGATGAACCAAATACTATATGGGCAGGAACAGATATTGGATTATTTGAATCAACAGATAATGGAGAAACATGGCATTATGCTAATTACGGAATTCCTGCAGTTTCTATTTATGATATGTTTTTTCAAGATGATCAGGTTGTAATAGCAACTCATGGACGAGGGATATGGACAGCAAAATCAAAATATATACCCGAAATAAGTACCTTAGAGTATATTGGTGAACAAACAATCTCAACATCATATATTCTATTTGCTGATGCTGATTCTGTTGAATTTTACATTAATGATGTATTGGCAAAAGAAATTGGTGCCACAACATCAGGTTCTAATACCATTAATTTACAGGTTGAAAATGAAGGAGAATATGAAGTTAAACTCATAAGCTATCTTAATGGTGAGTCCTATGAATCGAATAGTTCCCTTGTAATAGCTGATTTTAAGCCTGTTTTAAATGAATTGTTTAAACCGGAGAATATTCAAAACACAATATCAATTGATGCAGATATTCATGAAAATTATGATTCCATTCAGATAGAGCTTAATAATGTTGTTAGTGAAACTATAACTGATTTCAGCATTGGAAATAATATTTTTAATATCCCTATTGATGAAAGTCGTACATACAAAGTAAAAATTATCGGGTACATCAATAGCGTGGGTTATGAGTCAGGAACGGACTATATTACTATGACTTATGTAGGTATTAATGAATTTGACCGGGTGGAAACTTTAAAGGTTTATCCAAACCCAACCAAAGGAAATATCTCTATCGAAATACCTGAGCAAATTAAAAACCAAACCAATATTGAGATTTACTCATTATCTGGTGCGAAAGTTTTTACGAAAAAAATAAGCAGAAATGATAATAGAATAAACATTCAACATTTAAATAATGGCGTTTATATTATCAGGATTAATGATGGAAGGAAAGTATATAGTAATAAAATTCAATTAAGAAAATAAGCACTAAACAGAAGATAAAAAAAGCCCCGTTTATTGGGGCTTTTTTTTTATTCAGAATCTCTAAGGCTCATTATATCGCGATCAAAAATATACATGTTTTTTTCGCCCAACATGGTTAACTTATCAATTATAGTCTGAACTGACGATTCTTCTTCTATTTGTTCTGTTACAAACCATTGAATCCAGTTATGCGTAGCAAAATCGTTTTCTTGTATTGCAAGAGCTACGATATCATTGATTGTTCCCGTAATATATTTTTCATGTTCAAGTACTTGTTGAAACATCTTGTTGATACTTTCAAATTCAATCGGTGGTTTTTCAAATGCAGGAATTATTGCATGTCCACCTCTTTCTGTGATAAAATTTACAAATTTCATCATATGCATACGCTCCTCCTCGGCATGGGCAAATAACCATTTAGCAATACCGGAATAACCTTCTTTATCAGTCCAGGTAGCCATAGCTAAATATAAATTAGACGAGTAGCCTTCTTTCTCAATTTGTTCATTTAATATTTTCTCAATTTTTTTTGGTATCATAATGTTTAACTTTAAATTTAATGAATCGAATTTATTAACTTAATAACAAAATAAAGACTTAATTGTTCTATTCCAAATCTAAATTAAATTCCTGTTTAAGCTTTCCCAAATTTTCGTTTTTAGTTAACATGTGTTTAAACTTATCTTCTGAGGTATACAATTTATTCGAATCATCCTCTAATTCAGTAATAATAAGTTTTAAATCTATGGCAGAATTCTGGAGTTCTTGTTTTAAATATGTTAGTAATTCGTTTCTTATTTCATTAATTTTCTGTTCCTGTAAATTATTATCGATAACAAAACTTATGATATAATTTTCTTCTAGTTTTGGATCTTTAGAAGTAAGGGTGTTAAATATTCTGGGTTTATTTACAAGGTTATTAGAAAAAGCATGCCATTTCGCGATTAATTCTTTTTCAGAAAAGTCATTAACCTGAGCAATTGGTTCAGCTACTAAATTGGAATCTGGGTTTTCATCTTTAGCTGCTTCATTGTTATTTTCCTGAACCTGAGATAGTTTCTCTTTAATCGAAAAAGATGAAATTTCCTTTGAATCAGAAACAGGTGGGTTAATATTCTTTTTAGTATTGTAGTCTTTGAGCTCTATTTCGGGTTTTTGCTTTTTTTTGGGATTTTGTTTTTGGGATATTGAAGAATCAGCCTCAGTCTGATTTAATTCAGACTTTTTTTTTTCGAGTGTTATATTACACAAATCAATAATGGCTAATTCAACATGTAATCGCTTATTTCTACTCATTCGATAGGAAACATCGCACTTATTAGATATTTCGAGTGCCTGGAATAAAAATAGTGGATCACAATTTTGGGTTTGTTGTTTGTAACGATCGCGAATATTAGCTCCCACTTCGAGTAATTGTATAGTTGCTTCATCGCGGCAAACCAGCAGATTTCGAAAATGCTCACTAAGTCCATTAATAAAATGATGAGCATCAAAACCTTTATCCAGGATTTCATTAAAAAGCAATAAAGCATTTGAAATATCGTGTGTAATAAATGCATCGGTTAAGTTAAAATAATAATCATAATCGAGTACATTTAAATTCTCAATTACATTTTGATAGGTAATATTATTTCCGGAAAAGCTTACAACCTGATCAAAAATGGAAAGGGCATCACGCATAGCACCATCGGCTTTTTGCGCAATAACATTTAATGCATCAGTTTCATAGTCGATTTTTTCATTTTTCGCAATATTTTCTATATACTGAACCGTATCATCCACTTTTATCCTATTAAAATCAAAAATCTGACATCGAGAAAGAATAGTTGGAATAATTTTATGCTTTTCCGTTGTGGCAAGAATAAATACTGCATGTGCAGGTGGTTCTTCGAGTGTTTTTAAAAAAGCATTAAAAGCTTGCGCTGATAACATATGCACCTCATCGATAATATAAATGCTATATTTTCCTACCTGTGGTGGTATTCTTACCTGCTCAATTAATTGGCGTATATCTTCAACCGAGTTATTGGAAGCAGCATCCAATTCGTGAATATTATATGATCGGTTTTCGTTAAAAGCAATACACGATTCGCACTCATTACAAGGTTCAACTTTGTCGTCTAAGTTCTTACAATTAATAGTTTTAGCAAAAATCCGAGCGCAAGTAGTTTTTCCAACTCCTCGTGGGCCACAAAAAAGATATGCCTGTGCCAGGTGATTATTCTTAATTGCATTTTTTAATGTTGTTGTAATCGATGCTTGTCCAACAACCGACTGGAAAGTTGAGGGCCTGTATTTTCGAGCTGAAACAATAAAATTTTCCATAATTTAATATTGTGTTGACATGAACTACAAAGGTAAAATTTTTATAAAAAGTTCAATTTTAAAAATACTTTTTTTAAGAATTTATTTTAAAACACTTTTATGCTCATTTACTTACAATTTTTATTTGCATGAAATAAAAAATATGTTAATTTTGCAGCTCATTTAATTTAAACTAAAAAAAATAAAAAATTATGATGAATCAGTACGAAACCGTTTTCATTACAACTCCCGTTTTGTCTGAAGCCCAGATGAAGGAGACGGTTCAAAAATTTATTAAAATTTTAAAAGATGATGGTGCCGAAATCGTGCACGAAGAAAATTGGGGCTTAAAAAAGTTAGCTTATCCCATTCAAAAAAAATCTACCGGTTTCTATTATTTAATTGAGTTTAAAGCCGAAGGTGAAACAATACAGAAGCTTGAAACAGAATACCGAAGAGATGAGCGAATTATCCGTTTCTTAACATTTAAGATGGATAAATACGCAATTCAATACAGCGAAAAGAAAAGAAGTAAAAAAGAACAAAAATCGGAGGAATAAGCAATGGCACAAAATCAATCAGAAATTAGATATTTAACTCCACCAACCGTAGAAATAAAAAAGAAAAAATATTGCCGGTTTAAGAAAAATAAGATTAAGTATATCGATTACAAAGATCCTGAGTTTCTGAAAAAATTTGTTAACGAACAAGGCAAAATTTTACCGCGAAGAATCACAGGAACATCTTTAAAATATCAACGTAAAGTTGCTAAAGCAATAAAAAGAGCACGACATTTAGCCTTATTGCCTTACGTAACCGATATGCTTAAATAATTAAACGGAGGACAAAAAATGGAAATTATTCTTAAAGAAGACGTAAATAAACTGGGCCACAAAGATGATATTGTAAACGTAAAAGACGGTTATGCAAGGAATTTTTTAATCCCCAATGGATTAGCCGTTATCGCAACTACTTCCGCAAAAAAAATGCACGAAGAAAATAAAAGACAAAGAGCACATAAGGAAGAAAAAATAAAAAATCAAGCGTTAGAGGTTGCTAAAAAACTTGAAAATAAAACGCTTACCGTTGGTGCTAAAACAAGCTCAACAGGTAAAATATTTGGTTCAGTTAATACCATTCAGATTGCAGAAAAATTGCAAGCTGATGGATTTGAAATTGACCGTAAAAATATAACTATTGCCGAAGACCAAATTAAAGAAGTTGGGAAATATAAAGCAAACATCAAATTGCATAAAGATGTTACGGTAGAAATTGAAATTGAAGTAGTTTCTGAATAAATTATACATCAATAGCAAAAAAAAGAAAAGCGGTTATCAAGGAGATAACCGCTTTTTACATTTTAAAATACAAAGCTATTTAACGGCAATAGTTTCAATCTCAACTAAAGCTCCCAAAGGTAATTGAACAACTCCATAAGCAGCACGAGCAGGTGGTTCTTCCTTATAAAACGAGCCATATACTTCGTTCATGGCTTTAAAATTAGCCATATCGCTTAATAAACACGTAGATTTAACTACATTTTTATACGAATAACCCGCTACTTCTAAAATAGCTCCAATATTTTTCATTACCTGTTCGGTTTGCGCTTTAATACCTTCGGGCATTTTACCAGTTGTTGGATTTACAGGTACCTGTCCCGAAATGTATAACGTTCCGTTTATTTCAACTGCCTGACTATAAGGGCCAATGGCTTGTGGTGCTTTTTCAGTATAAATTATTTTTTTCATAAGATTTAAGATTAATGTTGATTGGTAAAAATAACTTATTTTAGGCTGTCTAAAAATATTCTAGCATGAAAATTTTTGTGGTTGATAATTTCCTGATACGGTTTTTGTAAATTGAAAATTTATTGCAGCGTGACACGGCAACTTTTTTTACCTCGATAGTTTTTCGGGCTTGATACTGTCGCTGAATAAGAAACATTTTCTTTCAATGGATTGGTCTATCGGGTTTTGATTATTTGGTGCATCCTGACAGCAAATTGCATTCTGACCATCAAAACAGGCTGAATCAAAAAAGTTTGTAAAAATTAAAACCAGCCGCACTGTGTGGACACGAAAAGTTTTTCATAGCTGACACGGTTTTTGGGCTTTGGTGCTTTTAGCTAGCAAAATTATCGGTGTGGCATATTGAAAGTGTTTTTTCGGTATGACAGAGTTAGCGTTCTATGACAATAAATTGCGAAAATGCTCAAATTAAAAACGTGCTGTCGTTAGCTGAAACTTTTTTCGTGCGTCGTAAGCGCTGATTTGGCGCTACATCTTTTAACACGGCATCAAAAAAAATGCGGGTTGCAGTAGTTTTATAAAACTTTTTTACTATTTTTAATTTTGTAACGGCGGACAGAAATGGAGTGCAAAAATCCCGCACTTTTCTTATGCCGGGGCCGTTAGGCTGCATAATTTCGCAGTGCTCAGAAAGACAAAGCTTCAATTAAAATTGAAATAGAATTATGAATGAAAAACTGAATGAATTATACGATAGAATCTATCAAGATGAATCGACCAAAGATTCCAAAAAATTTATACAAATCATTGAAGAAAATATCAGCATTATTGATAAGACAGATTATGCAAATCAAGAAGATTATCTGAAAGCAACTAGATTGTTATCTGACTATAGTTTATTTTTGGTTAATGCTGGGTATTTAAGAAAGGCAATCCCTTATTTGGATAAAGCAGTAAGTCAAATTGAAAATAATAATGCAATTAATGAAAATAATATTTGGTCGGAGCCTCTATATGAAAGACTAATTTGGGAAAGGGGAATAACCAATTTTCATTTACGAGAAAGAAATAAAGCGAAAAAAGACTTTTATCAATTGACATCTCATTTTCCTGATAATGACAAATACAAAAATTGGTTTAAAGCATGTTCAGACAAATCTTACAATATTGTTGAATGGACTTTTGCAGGAATTGCTTTGATAAGTATATTCATTTCATTCATTGTGAAACCTGAAAATGGAATTATTGATAGAATAGCATTTTATGGAATATTTTTTGGATTATTTGGTGGTTTGTTGACTAAGTTTTTCAGAAATAGAAGACTGAAAATGTAGTAATTACGCAGCCTAACAGCTGTTCAAATTTAAGGCGGGGTTTTGTAGTTTAATATGGTTTCGTTACTTTTATGTTTCATTATCAACGGGTGATAATGAAACAGGGCGGCAAACCCGCCCAAAATTTAACAGCGAACCGTTAGCGTTAATACTTTTAAAAATGAAGAAGATAGATAAGTTTTTAACAATACTTTACTTGACAATATGTTCAATAGTTCTTATCGGTCTGATAATTTTCACAGAGAATTACTTTGATAAAATTTTAGTCGGCATTATAATAATTTTTTGGAGTCTTGCATTGACAAGGTCATATTTTCTTGAAAATTATTTAAGACAGCTTGATACAAAAAGTAAACTGAATTTTTTCGAGCATTTGACAGGTGTTTTAAATAATTGGAATAAAATAGTTGGACTGGTTATTACTGTAAAACCTATTTTTGACAAAAATGAGTTTAAGAACGAAAGACAATTAATCAATTTATTGACATTTGGAATATATTTTATTCTTATTGTAGTTGTTTTCATTATCGTAAAGTTTACTTAATTAGTAATTGAATTATGCATATAAAAAAGAAAATATGAAGAATTTACTGTTATTAGTTTTTGCCTTAATTTCTATTTTAAACATTTATGCTCAAGATAATGTGAGTAATAAACTGTCAGAATCTGAAGAGAACGATATCGTAATTGACATTAGAAAGAAGTTTACAGAAATTGAAAACAATTGTAATACAAGTTATAAACGCACTTCCAAAGACTTAAATGATTATTCAACCGAAGGTGGATACGTTAGTATATTTTCTGATAATGAACAAATTCGTAAGGCAAAAACTACTTTCTACGGAGAGACTGGTAAAGCCATAACTGAATACTACTTTTGGGATAATAAGGTGTTTTTCATATTTAGACAAAACTATCGATACAATAGTCCAATTTATATAACTGAAGATACCGAAGAAGGTTTTGAAGCATATGATGAAAATAAGACTAAAATTTATGAAGACAGGTATTATTTTCTCAATGAAACATTAGTTCGCTGGATAGATGAGAATAACGAAAAAGTCGATAGACAGTCTTCTTCTTTTAACGAAAAGCAAAAAGCAATATTAGAAGATATTGAATTTATAAAAAGTAAGATTTTTTAAAAGTACAAACGCTAACAACTAAGAATTCGGATGGTGCGCAGCACCAAATCTGAATTCCGTGTTGAACGAACCGGTACTATGGGTAATGATATGATTTTAGTATGGGATT
>JASGMZ010000047.1 GCA_030156305.1 Bacteroidales bacterium
ATTTTCATTCTAAAAACCCCTTAATTTATTTTTGATTTTTAATGACCACAGGAGAATTAAACTTTTCGAATTCCACTATAGTCTAAATATTTAGTTTATTCTTATTTAATGAAACATAACCCTATACTATCATGAAATTTCTTAATCATCAAATTTTTAACTTGTTTGTTGTGATGATCGTGGTTATCACAACAAGTGTATTAAACACAAGTTTCGTAACAGCTCAAAAAATTCCTACTCCAACCGAGCACTTTGGTTTTTATCCGGGCACCGATAAAATGCTTTTCGATTACGAAAATTTAATTTCTTATTTAAAGAAGCTGGACGAAGTATCGGAAAATGTTGCTATGAAAAAGATAGGCCATTCTCCTATGGGGAAACCGATGTACGTGATGTTTATCTCTTCGGCAAAGAATATTCAAAATCTTGATAAATTAAAAGAGATTAATAAAGAGCTTGCGTTAAATCCAAATTTGACCCAAAAAGAACAAAAAGAATATATCCATCAAGGGAAAGTGTTTTTCCTTTTTACTTTATCCATGCATTCCAATGAAGTAGCTCCCTCACAGGCATTACCTTTAATTGCTTATGAATTAATTACATCTGCCGATGATGCTATTCAAAAACAACTTAATGATGTGGTTTATATGGTCGTTCCAAATTCTAATCCCGACGGGATGAATATGATTGTTAATCACTACAACAAATACAAGGATACAAAATACGATGGTTCATCCATGCCGGGGGTATATCATAAATATGTGGGGCACGATAATAATCGTGATTTTGTGGCGTTAACACAAACGGATACAAAAGCTATTTCCAATCTTTTTAGTAATGAATGGTTTCCTCAGGTGATGGTCGAAAAACATCAGATGGGCTCAACGGGTCCACGTTTTTATGTTGATCCTCCACACGATCCTATTGCCGAAAATATTGATGCAGGGATTTGGAACTGGATGAAAGTATTTGGTTCGAGAACGGTAACAAAAATGACCGAAGAAGGATTGGCAGGAGTTACCCACAGTTATCTTTATGATGATTATTGGCCCGGAGCTACAGCAACCTGCATTTGGAAAAATGTTATTGGTATGCTTACCGAAGCAGCGAGTGTTAAATATGCTACACCTATATATATTGAACCTAATGAGTTACAAGCCAGCGGAAAAGGGATGGGGGAATATAAAAAAAGCATTAATATGCCCGAACCATGGGAAGGAGGTTGGTGGCGATTAAGCGATCTGATGAAATATGAGATTTCTTCGACTAAAGCATACCTCGAAACGGCATCCATTCATAAAAATGAGATCTTAAAATTTAGAAATGATTTATGTAAAAAAGAAGTAGAAAAAGGGAGAACAGAAGCTCCTTATTACTATATTTTCCCAATAGAACAACACGACCAAAGTGAATTAGTCCATTTGGTTAACCTTTTAAATGAGCATGGAATTAAAATTTATGAATTAAAGAAAAATATACTTATTGATCAAACAACATTTAGTAAAGGTGATATTATTATTCCATTAGCTCAGCCGTTCAGGGCTTTTATAAAAGAGATGCTCGAATCGCAGGTATTTCCTGCCAGGCATTATACTCCAGGTGGTGAAATGATTAAACCTTATGATATTACTTCATGGTCGTTGCCTTTACATAAAGGAGTTAAAGTTTTTGAAATCAATCAAAAGAAAGAGCTATTTGAAAATTCATATCAACTCGTTGATATTCCGTATAATTTGTTTACCCCCTCGGCTCAGGAATTTAATGCTGTTCTGCTTACCTCAAATTATAACAATAGTTATCAGGCCGTTTTTGCTGCTTTAAAAAATGGCAATAAGGTGGAGCAAATACTGGAGAATTATGAGCAAGATGGAATCAAAGCTCCCAAGGGCAGTTTTGTTGTTTATTTATCAAAAAATGATGAGGCCTTGCTTAACCAATTAAATTTTTCGCCTGTATATTTAGATCACAACATAAATGTAAAAACAAAGCCCGTTAAGTTACCTAGAATTGCTTTGATCGAAAGTTATTTCCATCCCATGGATGCCGGATGGACAAGATATGTATTTGATACCTACAATATTCCTTTTACTGTGTTAAACCCTGATGAGATTAAAGAGGCAAAACTTAGTAAAGATTTTGATCTTATTGTAATTCCCGATGAGCAAAAATCGGTGTTAATCGATGGGGAGTATAAATCCGAGGATAGACAATATTTTATGAAATATCCCCCAGAATACCTTAAGGGTATGGGGAATGAAGGTTATGAAAAACTGCTTAAGTTTATTCATGATGGAGGGAAAGCTATTGCCTGGAGAAATGCAACAGCGTTATTTTGTGGTATGCAAAATATTGAACTGGATAAAAATAAAAAGGAAACTTTTGAGTTTCCGGTAAAAGATATTTCGGGTGGCTTGATAAAAGCAGGATTTTCATCACCCGGATCATTATTAAGGATACGATTAGATACTAATCATCCTATAACATACGGAATGCAGGAAGAAGTTGGTGTGTTTCATCGTAGCAGCCCTGTATTTACTACCTGGCAACCTTATTTTGATGTAGATCGAAGAGTGATTGGAATATTTCCGGAAAGAGAAATTTTAATCAGCGGATATGCTGATAATGAGAAAGAATTGGGGAATAAAACATCAATTGTTTGGTTAAAAAAAGGAAAAGGGCAGGTTGTGCTGTTTAGTTTTAATCCTCAGTTTAGGGCATCTTCTCCGGCTACCTATAAGTTGTTGTTTAATTCCCTTCTTTTATAAATTAATATTGTTCATGGTTTATGAATTTAAAATTGCGAGGGTTTATTATCCTTGCAGTTTTTTCTCCTGTTTATTTTTTTGGTAAATTATTTCAAACATTTTATTTTTATCTCTGTTATACTATGAAGAAAATAATAGTAAGCGGATCAATATCTTGTTTCTCTATTATCAAATGACATCTACTAAAAAAGGAGGGATTATGGCTTTTACATTACAAATAGGTGAAACAGCACCAGATTTTAACTTACCGGCAACGGATGGTAAAAATTATAAATTATCTGATTTCACTGAAGATACATTGGTTATCTTTTTTACTTGCAATCATTGTCCGTATGTTTTGGGTTCGGATGATATTACCCGTAAAACAGCAGTAAAATATAAAAGCCAGGGAGTTCAATTTGTCGGTATTAACTCAAACAGTGAAAATACCTATCCCGAAGATAGTTTTCCTAACATGGTTAAGCGTATGGAACAGTATAAGTTTCCGTGGATCTATCTATACGACAAGTCGCAGGAAATAGCCCAGGCCTATGGAGCTTTAAGAACACCACATTTTTTTGTTTTTGACAAGTACAGAAAGTTAGTTTATACCGGCCGTGCTATTGACAATCCGAAAGACCCTTCGAAAATGACTGTGAATGATTTAGAAAGAGCGTTAGATGAGCATTTGGCAGGAAAAGAAATTTCTGTTCCTGTAACCAACCCCATTGGGTGTAATGTTAAGTGGGAAGGTAAAGATGCACATTGGATGCCTGCCGATGCTTGTGATTTAGTTTAACGAAACCGCTCCTTTTACTTTATTTTTTTGATTTCTTTGATTGCCTTCAATATATTGGTCGATTTTACTTAGATCATCCAATACTTCTATTTTTGTAATTTCATTGGTTGAAATAGAATAAATAATTTCAATAAAAAAATCTTCAATGGTGTATAGGTTGTTAAGATAATCCCCTTGCTTTATTTGTGTAATATATTTTCCCTCAGTTATAATAGTTAGTCCCTGTTCTGCTAACGAAATGTTGTTAAATTCTTCTTTTGTCATACCTTAAGTTTTTTAGATATAGGGTTAATTTATAAACAATAAATTTTTGATTTTGTTTTAATTATTTTTTATTCATAGGGTATTTTCCTGCCAGGCTACGATCAAATCGAAATTTATTAATAAATTTATCCCTCATTTAACTTTAAAATTAATGGAATTTAGTGAATCTTTAATACACGGCCGCTTAATCAAACGATATAAACGGTTTTTAGCCGATGTAACTTTAGATAATGGAGAAATTGTAACAGCACATTGCACCAATTCAGGCACCATGAAAAGTTGTTTGGAAGAAAATGCCGAAGTGTATCTATCGCCGGTAAATGATCCCAAACGAAAAACGCAATTTACCTGGGAGATGCTAAAAATTAACGATAACTGGGTGGGTATCAACACAAACAATCCCAATCAGTTGGCATTTGATGCTATTAGCCAGGGAAGTATTGAAAAATTAAAAGGATATACAGATGTTTTACGAGAAGTAAAATACGGCGATAGCCGGTTTGATATAATGGCTAAAAATAGCCTGGAGACCTGTTACGTGGAAGTTAAAAATGTTACTTTGAAAGAAGGTAAATACGCTTTGTTTCCAGATGCAGTTACTACCCGAGGGAAAAAACATCTTGAAACATTGATGAAAGTTAAACAGCAAGGCATGCGGGCAGTAATGCTTTATATCATCCAACGAATGGATGTAAAAATTTTTGCTCCGGCAAAAGATATTGATCCCGGCTACGCTAAAACACTTAAAAAAGCATACGAAAACGGAGTGGAAATTATCCCGCTACAAGCAAAGGTAACACCCAGAAATATTGAGATTATTGGAGAATTGCCGTTTGAAATTTAAGAACATAAAATTTTATTATAAAAAAACCTTTATGCAATTGCATAAAGGTTTTTTGTTGAGGTCGGTGGCGGATTATTTCATGATCCATTATTGGGTAAACTTTCAGCAAAAATCCTTTACCCTTCGGTCTCGTTTTTTTATTTAAGTTTTTTTAAAATATAAATATTTAAAAATCTATAAATAAAAAATCCCTCAATGCTTCGCATTAAAGGATTTTTGTTGAGGTCGGTGGCGGATTCGAACCGCCGTACGTGGTTTTGCAGACCACTGCCTAACCACTCGGCCAACCGACCGTTTATTGGATTGCAAAAATAGAAAAATTTTCCTGAATACTCAAAAAACCTTTATTATTTATTACCGGCTTAGGGTAACGCTTACTCTTTCCATTTTTCCTCCCATCGGAGGATTCATTTTCGAAACTTTTACCGTAGCTTTTTTAATGGTATGGAAATGATGATATAAGGCATCTAATATCCGTCCTGCAATATGTTCCAGTAAATGCGATTTGGTTTGCATTTGTTCTTTTACTAAATTATATGCCACCTGATAATTCAATGCATCTTTTAAATCGTCCGATTTAGCAGGAACCTGCATATCTGTTTCAATGGTTAAATCAACCAAAAAGCGGTTACCTACAATTTGTTCTTCTTTAAAATGCCCGTGATAGGCATAAAACTCCATGTTTTCTATTTTGATTAAACCCATGACATGAATTTAAAAATTTTTCAAATTTAAATCTATAAATTGGGTTTTACATATTTTTAAAACATTTTATACAGCATTGAATAAAAAACATTTACTTTTGTAATACCGATATGTGTTCAATCCTGCCTGCCGGCAGGCAGGTGTATAATTTTAGTTCACTACCGTTCCTAAAATTATATTGAACATCAATCGGCATTATACAGAAATACAGATTGTTCAAGAATATTAAAATTAAAATAAATATATTTAATATTGCATGATTGAACGCAACTTGGTATAAGATGCTGAAGATAGATAATTAATGACCGAAATAAAACAGATTTTTTTATGAATATCGAAAATAAAGAAACAGAAGGACGGAAATCTTTAAACTTTATCGAAAGTATTGTTGAGGAAGATTTAAAAAACAATAAAAACAATGGGGTTGTCTGTACACGATTCCCGCCTGAACCCAATGGTTATTTACATATCGGACATGCCAAATCCATTTGTTTAAATTTCGGCCTTGCCCAAAAATACAATGGAAAAACAAACCTTCGGTTCGACGATACTAATCCCGAAAAGGAAGAGGTAGAGTATGTTGATTCCATTAAAGAAGATGTACGCTGGTTAGGATTTAAATGGGAAGGCGAAGCTCGTTTTGCTTCCGATTATTTTGATCAGCTTTACGCATGGGCTGTAAAATTAATTAAACAAGGGAATGCTTATGTGGATGATCAAACACCCGAAATAATCAGTGAGCAGCGAGGTACACCAACAAAACCAGGTATTGAAAGTCCGTTCCGTAATCGGTCAGCAGAAGAGAATATGGATCTTTTTATACGAATGAAGAATGGCGAATTTAAAAATGGAGAAAGAGTGTTACGGGCAAAAATCGATATGAGCTCACCTAATATGCATATGCGCGATCCGATTATGTACAGGATTCTGCATAAAGAACATCACCGTACAGGTAATAAATGGTGTATTTATCCGATGTATGATTTTGCTCACGGACAGTCGGATTATATCGAAGGAATAACGCATTCTATTTGTACCTTGGAGTTTGAGGTTCATCGTCCGCTATACGATTGGTTTTTAAATCATTTGTATACCGAAGGAACGGTAAGGCCCCGCCAGATTGAATTTGCAAGGCTTAATTTGAGTTACACGATAATGAGTAAACGAAAGTTATTCGAACTGGTACAGAAAAAGATTGTGAGCGGGTGGGATGATCCGCGAATGCCAACTATCTCGGGTTTGCGAAGAAGAGGATTTACTCCCGAATCGATACGCAAGTTTGCGGATATTATTGGTGTTGCCAAACGCGATAATGTTATTGATGTAGCCCTACTGGAACATAGCTTGCGCGATGATTTGAACAAGAAAGCCTCTCGTGTAATGGCCGTGTTAAATCCATTAAAAATTGTGCTTACCAATTATCCCGAAGATAAAGAAGAGTCCCTGACTATTGATAACAACCCAGAAGATGAAAGTATGGGAACCCGCGAAATGCCCTTTTCGCGGGAAATATATATTGAACAGGATGATTTTATGGAGGAGGCGCCTAAAAAATTCTTCCGCCTGGCACCGGGGAAAGAAGTACGCTTAAAAGCAGCCTATATAATTAAATGCGAAGAGGTAATAAAAGATGCAGAAGGGAATATTACCGAGTTGCGGTGTACTTATGATCCGGATTCCAAAAGCGGTAGCGGAACAGAAGCAAGTAAACGTAAAGTAAAAGGTACATTGCACTGGGTTTCAACGAAGCATGCTTTATCGGCTGAAGTGAGATTATATGATCGTTTATTTAATGATCCTGATCCATCGGGACATAAGGATAAAGACTTCAAAGAGTTTATTAATCCTGAATCATTAAAAATTTTGACAAACTGTAAAGTTGAACCAGGTTTAAAGGATGCAAAACCGGAATCGAAATATCAGTTTCAACGATTAGGTTACTTTTGTGTAGACAAAAAAGATTCGCAACCTTCGAAACTGGTTTTTAACCGCACGGTTCCGTTAAAAGATTCGTGGAGTAAGAAGAATAAGTAAATAGCCAACGGGTTATCCCGCTGGTTGTGTGATTGTTGCAACGATAACTAACGGGTTAACCCGTTAGTTATGTATCTATCAATTGGCTGTACTGGCTTAAAGTTTTATGAATAACCTACGGGTTAACCCGTAGGTTGCAGGAATGTTTTAACTTTTACCCAAATACTTTTTTCAAAATATCGGTTACACGGGCTACCGGGTCTTTACGGATTTGTTTTTCTTCTTCGGCTATTTTTACAAATAAACCATCCAATGCTTTTCGTGTTAAAAAATCTTCCAAATTAACATCTACAGGTTGATATCCACCGATTTGTCCTACCATTGAATTGGCAAATTTATTCCAGGTTCCGGTTAAATTATTCCAGGTTTCAGCCGTTGAAATATTGCCGATCAGGTTTTTATTTACCGATGATTTAATTTTTGGTTGATATAGATTATACAGCTGCTGATATGTTGTTCTCCTTAAATAGTGGGTTGCAGCCGTATCGGCTCCATTTAAAATACCAAAAGCATCGGATATGGACATGGAGGTAATACTTTGTTTGAAAATAGGAGCAGCTTCTTTTGATGCATCTTCAGCAGCTCGGTTAATACTTAAAATCGCTTTATCAACCATTTGATCGCCTCCGGGAATTCTGTTTATATTCTCAATGATAACATTAGCTTCTTGGGGTAAAAGAATTTTAACCAATTCATCTTTATAATATCCATTTACTTTCGATAATTGATTTACAGCAGTGTCTGTTCCAATACGCAATGCTTCTTTGAGGCCTTTGACGATGTCTGATTTTGTAAGCGTAGCACTGCTCTCTGTTGTAGTGATTGTTTCTGCGATCTGTTCTAATTCTGCGCAGGATAAAAGTGATAAAATCACAAAGAAAACGACTGTTTTTTTCACACGAATATATTTTTAGTTAATTAATAGGTATTGTGGAACATCCATGTTATATTCATTCCATTTTTGTGAACTTTAGTGCATGGATGTTTCATCCTTAAATTTTTATTTAGTAAACAAATTTAATTAAAAATCAAATAATCCGTTCACAGACAAATATCTTTCTCCTGTGTCGTATGCAATTGTCAATATTTTAGCTCCCTTTGGAATATTTTTCAATTGCTGATTTATAGCAGTGAGCGAAGCACCCGTTGAAATTCCGACAAACAAACCTTCCATTCTTGCAGCATTTTGAGCAAATAAGAAAGCATCATCGTGCATTACACGTATTGTGCCATCCAGAATATCTGTATTTAGATTTTTGGGAATAAATCCGGCCCCAATACCTTGAATCTTATGCGCACCGGGTTCGCCGCCACTTATTACCGGAGAATTTTTTGGTTCGACGGCATAAACTTTCAAATCCTTGTATTTTGTTTTTAGTACTTCTCCAATACCGGTAATATGCCCACCACTGCCTACACCGGTAATAAAATAATCAAATCCTTCGGGGAAATCATAAAAAATTTCAAGAGCCGTTGTTTTACGGTGTATTTCAGGATTTGAATGGTTCTCAAATTGCATTGGGATCCATGCATTGGTGATTTCGTGACTCAGTTTGGCAGCCTTTTGTATGGAGCCTTTCATCCCTTCTTCTTTTGGAGTTAAAACAATTTCGGCTCCATAAGCTGACATAATCTGAGCCCTTTCTTTCGACATGGATTCAGGCATAACCAAAATTAGTCGGTAACCTTTAACTGCAGCAACAACAGCCAGACCTATCCCGGTATTACCGGATGTAGGTTCTATAATTGTACTTCCCTCTTTTAATGTCCCCATTTGCTCGGCATTTTCAACCATAGCCAAAGCAATGCGGTCTTTTATACTACCTCCCGGATTGTCTTTTTCTAATTTAATCCACACTTCATGATGAGGGAATAGTTTTTTTAATCTTAAATGGGGCGTATGCCCTATGGTTTGTAAGACGTTTTCAACTTTCATGATTAACTTATTTTAAATGACAAAATTGATAGGTTCGTTTATATTTCCATTACGTACTTTAATTTCACTAACATTATAAACAACAGAATATGGGTCGACACTTTTAGTTAACCAAACATTCCCGCCAATGACACTATTGTGGCCGATTACTGTTTTTCCTCCTAAAATCGTTGAACCGCTATAAATAATTACATTATCTTCAATGGTAGGATGTCGTTTGGTTTTTGCTTCGTTTTTTTTAACATTTAATGCACCGATGGTAACACCCTGATAAATTTTAACATTATTTCCTATATCAGATGTTTCTCCAATAACAACACCCGTCCCATGGTCAATAAAAAACGATTTACCTATTTTTGCTCCAGGGTGAATATCAATTCCCGTATTTGTATGTGCATATTCTGACATTAGCCTGGGAAGAATTGGCACACTCAATGCATATAAAGGGTGTGCTAATCTATAGGTCATTATTGCCTGAAAACCAGGATAAGCCAGTATAATTTCTTCTAAAGAATAAACTGCCGGATCAAATTCTTCGATGGATTTGGCATCCAGAAGCAACTGTTCATAAATGAAAGGAATTTTTTCAAAATATTCATCCGCTATTTCTTCGGCTTCTTTTTTTAAAACAGGTTGTACGGGTAACAACAACTCTTTTAAAGATAACTTCAGATGTTCCCAGGCAACTTCAATTTTTCCGGGATTGATGGTTACCTCTTTGCATACAGGAAATAACAAATTCGACAAATCGGTTAAAAACTTTTGAGCCATTAGTTTTGTAGGATAATTCCTGGACATTTGTTGATTAAATGTATACAGTCGTTTTAAAAAGTCTTGTGATTCCATTATCTCGTTTAATTTTTAATAAAATAAAAAACCCTTCCGATGTGGAAGGGCTCTACTTATTATAAATAATATCTTAAATTATAAAATAGACAATCCCTCCCGCAAGCTTATCTTACAGCAACAATAAAGGTTTGTATTTTTATAATAGTTTGTAATCATAAATTTGTTTAATACAGGACAAATTTAAATTAAATTAGTTCAAATGCAAAAGCTATTTATTTTCAATTATATCGCGAATAACCACCGAAGCACAGAAACACCCATAAATTGGCGGCATATATGAAATCGTACCAACCGTTGATTTTTTATTATCGCCGGGTTCATCAACAATAACAGCGCTCTCATCGGCTTTTTCTTCAGAAAAAACTACTTTAAATCCTTTTGAGATACCTAATTTACGTAATCTTTTTCGAAGCATAAAACCTAACCGGCAATTATATGATTTGGAGATATCCTTGATGATGATTTTTGTAGGGTCCATTCTGCCTCCAGATCCCAATGAGCTTACTATTTTTAATCCTTTTTTTCGTGCATGATAAATTAAATATACTTTTGGTGATAAAGTATCGATCGCGTCAACCACATAGTCGAAAGGTTTATTAAGGATATCAATCATTTGTTCGTCTTTAATAAACTTCTGAATAATATTTAATTTAAGTTCAGGATTGATATCCTGCAAACGTTCACCAAGAATTTGGGCTTTGGGTTTACCCATAGTACTCTCAAGAGCAATTAGTTGGCGGTTTTTGTTCGATGGGTGAAGTGTGTCTCCATCAACAATGGTTAATTCACCAATTCCTGCCCTACACAAATTTTCTGCTGCATAAGCTCCAACGCCACCTAATCCAACGACAAGGATATGGGCATCTTTTAACTTTTGTGTATTTTCTTTTCCTATGAGTAACTCTGTTCTTTCTTGCCAGTTTTCTGTATGCATAATTTTTATCTATTCTTTTAAAAATGATGGGCTAAAGCCCGAGAGAATGGATTTGCGTTCAAGTCTGTTGACTGAAGTCAACGGTGATTGGGCAATTCATTAGCTCTTGACACCTTCTTTAGCGGCCCCGTTTTTATTATTTAAAGCCATATTTTTGCATGAATTCTTTATATTCATGATCAAAAGACTTTTTTTGATGATGTTTCTCCTGATTCGAAATATAATCTCTTAACTTATTTAATTGGGATTGGCTAACAGAAACAGCAAAATAATCATCCTGCCACTTAAATTTCTTATTTAAAAGCTTATTATTATTTATCCAAAAAGATGATTCTCCTTTTATTAATTGTAAACAATCAGCTATATTTTGTTTTCTTTTTAATGAAATTAAACAATGGACATGATCTGTATAACCATTTACTATATCAATATATATTCCTTTATCAGCAGCATTTTCTTTTATATGAGTAAAAAATTTTTCACGAACTTTTTTTATAAGCAGGGGTTCCCTATATTTAGTTGTCCATACGCAATGTACCCAGATTTTTGTGTATGACATAATACATTATTTTATAGTTGACAATTGTGTTTTGTTGTGAAAATTAAAGATAGTAATAAACTCAAAATATTTTGTAACTAACAAATTAAATTTTTTTAACAACTAGGATACAGCTAATTGCCTTCATTTTTAGCTCTTGCCGGAAGAAAAGAACAAATACTTTTTTAATAATTTCTTAATAATGGGCTAAAGCCCGAAATAAAGGATTTTCTCTCAAATCCGTTGACTGAAGTCAACGGTAACTCGGTAACAGGCAATTCAGTTTTTAAGGAAGAATTTATTCAATTTCTATTTTGATCGATTTTATTTGTTGTTGGATAAATTCCTTACTGTTTTTTTATTGTTAAAAGCTATTATTTTTAGCTTTAGTCAATTGTTCTGATTTTGAAATGGGTGCTGACAATTTTCATCTAATTGATAAATCTTTAGCTTATCACCGCCAGCTTTAGCTCTTGCTGTCAGTTTTAGCTTTTGCCGTCAGCTTTAGCTTTTGCCGTCAGCTTTAGCTGACGGAAAAAGAGTTAATAAAAAAACCAAGACTTTAGCCGGTTTTATTATCATTCAAAAAGGCTTGTAAATTTAAAATTAGTTGTAACTTAAGTTTTTCAATGCTAATTTCCATCTTATCTGCTGCAATCTGGTACAACTCTTTTATTGAAATATCAAAATCGTCCGTTTCAAGAAATATCTTATCTTTTGGTAATTGGTGAAAAAAATGATTAATTCTCGAATTTTTATTTTTAATATGATGACATATAGATAAATAAAAGCCATGATCAATAAAATCCATAGCCATTTGCTTACTTCCGGTAAAATTGTGGATTACCCAATTGGATCGGGCTCTTGTATCCTTTTTTAATTTTAAAATTTCATTATGTGCTTTTACCGAATGAATAACTAAAGGCAATTGAAATTTTTCCGAGATTTCAATATGTTTTTTAAAAACCTGGAACTGCGTTTCCCATTTAGCTCCTTTCAATTTATCCAGTCCGGACTCGCCAATGGCAATGATTTTTTTTTCGGAGATGAACTTTCCCAGTTTTTTTTCTATCTGATCTAAGCTCATTTGGCCAGCATGCCAGGGATGCAAACCGGCAGTATAAAAAATTTTACCATCGCTTTGCATGGTAAAATTTTGCTGTAGAAATTGACTTTGAATAACAATTTCATCCTCACCAGGTTCTTGTTGGTGAGCATGAAAATTTAAATAAAAATCTTTTGAAAGATTCATTATTCAATACAGAGTTATACTTATTTGTTTATTAACAAATTATTTTTTGATATGATCAATTCCTGCCTGAATTCTTTTTAGCGTTTCTTCTTTTCCTAAAAGCTCGGCAATTTCAAAAACACCGGGTCCAATACCTGCTCCTACAAGAGTTAAACGTAATGGGTTCATAATTTGCCCCATTCCTATCTCTTTTTCTTCGATGATTTCCTGCACCACTTTATTCATGGAATCGTGATTAAAGTTTTCCAGGGCTTCAAAACGTTCTTTTAATTCAGTTAGAAGTGCTGGTGTATGTTCTTTCCATCGTTTTTTTATCACTTTCGGATCGTATGCTTTCGGAGCCTGAAAGAAAAAACTGGATTGCTCCCAGAAATCGGAAACAAAATGGGCTCTTTCTTTAATCAACTGTACAATTTTAATAACAAAAGCATCATCAACAATAATTCCTTTTTCTTTTAATTCTTTTTGAAACAGGCGGGCTAATTTTTCATCCGAACGAGCTACAAGGTATTTATGGTTAAACCATTTTGCTTTTTCAGGATCGAAACGGGCACCTCCTTTTTGTACCTTTGTAATATCAAAAGCAGCGATTAACTCACGCATAGAAAAAATTTCTTGTTCTGTACCGGGATTCCATCCCAGCAAAGCAAGCATATTTACAAATGCTTCAGGGAAATAGCCATCTTCACGATAACCTCTTGAAACTTCGCCTGTTTTTGGATCGGTCCATTCAAGAGGAAATACAGGAAATCCTAAGGCGTCGCCATCACGTTTACTTAATTTTCCTTTTCCACTGGGTTTTAATAACAACGGCAGGTGAGCAAACTCAGGCATTGACTTTTCCCATCCTAACGCCCTGTAAAGCATAACATGCAGTGGCAATGAGGGTAGCCACTCTTCGCCTCGTATTACATGCGTAATTTTCATCAAATGGTCGTCAATAACATTAGCGAGATGGTAAGTGGGCATACCGTCGGATTTGAACAATACTTTATCATCCAGCTGATTAGTATTTACTTTTACGGTACCTCGAATGATATCTTCAACAACAATGTCTTCGTTTTCGGGCATTTTAAATCGAATAACATAAGGTTCGCCGGATTGAATTTTAGCTTCGGTTTCTTCTTCGCTTAGGGTAAGCGAATTTTTCATGCTTTCCCGGGTCAGTGCATTATATTGTTGTACGCTGTTTTTTTCATTTTTAAGGCTTTCACGCATTGCCTCAAGCTCTTCAGCTGTATCGAAAGCAAAATATGCATTTCCGGTTTCTACAAATTTTTCGGCTATTTCTTTATAGATTTCCTTACGGTCAGATTGTCGATAAGGGCCATAAGAGCCACCCTCTTCAATTCCTTCATCGATTTGGATTCCACACCATTTTAACGATTCAATAATGTAATCTTCTGCTCCTTCAACATAGCGTGTTTGGTCTGTATCTTCAATGCGTAAAATGAAACTTCCATTGTTTTTTTTAGCAAAAAGATAGTTAAATAAAGCGGTTCGAACACCTCCCATATGTAATGGCCCGGTAGGGCTTGGGGCAAATCTTACGCGTATTTTCCGATTGTTCATATCAAAGTTATTTATATTACTAATTTAAATGTTCAACAAAAGTAAAGTATTCTTAAATTTTTACATAATGCAAGTTAAAGATATTGGCTTTATTTAATAAAGTTGGTGTTAAAAAAATTTGTTGTTCTCAAATATATGAAAAAGAGTTCACTACATTATGATTCCAATGCTGAGCATTCCAGGTATTTTTGTTTTAATAGAGCCAATATAATTAAATGATGAATATCGAATATCAAATAAAAAATGTTAAAGTTATTTTTTCTTTGTAACCGTACGGTTTTGTTGACTTAACTTTTTCATTCGATATTCGATGTTCGATATTTGAAATTTATTAAACCTAAACACTTATATATATCTATAATTTATTAACTCTGTGAATGCTTACATGGTTTATTCATTCAAAATAAAAATA
>JASGMZ010000048.1 GCA_030156305.1 Bacteroidales bacterium
TGCCCGCAATGGATTTTTGCAATATTGTGCATTTTCCAACTTGCAATACTATGGATTTTTGCTTTGCAACTTTCTACATTTTTATTTTACAATAAACATAAAGTGACAATGAAGATAAAGTGATTCTTAATTAATTTGTGCATATTAACGCTGGCAACAAGTGTCCTACATAAAGGATGACGGCCACCGAAAGTAAAACAATTAGGAAATTAAAAAAATAATGTCCTAATTGTGTCCTTTTACGACTATTAAATGCTTTTAATATGCCATTTGCCTGTTGATTCGTAATCAGTAGGTCGGGGGTTCGATTCCCCCCGCTAGCTCCAGTAAGAATTCTATGAGAGAGTTTATCGGCTCTTTTTTTGCGCCTGAAATAAAGAAAACTCGAAGAAAAATATACGGTTTGTGCACATCAGAAATAAAACCGTTCAAAAAAGTCCGCATTTTGATCTGTTTTGTCATAAAAAAATATACGACTACAGTTTTCAGAAAAATTTCAAAAATGCATACACCACTAAATTTGCAATAAAAAACACCTGTTAATTATCGAAAAAAAGTATCATTGTATTAAGTAAAGCCAATATAAAATAGATTGTTAATCAGGCCGGAAAAATTGGGTAGTAGTAACTCGTTTCAGGTAGGCGAGTTCGGATTAATACAAGACTGCATTTTAGTTTGGCGAGCTGAATTTCCGTTCGACCTCCACACGTTTGCAGATATCCCGGTAGTCCTGCTTTTTATCCAAAAATGCGTTTTTGGATGGCCGGCCAAGTGCCGGTCCTGATAATCGAATGCCGCGCTTTTTACAAAAGGTGATGTTTCCACGATTTCTGTAAATCTTATCAACCAATATCCGTGACGGATAAAATCCCGTTCTCTCTTTCTAGCGTTCAATGATTTCGATGAGATTTGTCGCTTCGTTGTAAGCATCAAAGGAGACTTTTTTAAGACGGGTATACCCATCCACCACGCTGATGTCCAAATTTGCGCCAAATTCTACAGGTGATTTGTCTAGACTATGACAATGGTTCGAAGGTGTGGTTGTGACAGGCTGACAATCCGATTTTCCACTTTATGAGTGTGATTGTCATTCATGTGTTTTTGCTGTTCATAAAGGCAACGGATGGTTTCTAATCGTTTTCCCCATTTTGAGGACAGACTCTTTCCAATCATCAACTGATTATCGATGCTTGAAAGATCCCATCTAAGATAGCGGAGTTGCTTCCCAATGCCAGACGCAGCGGTTTCGCCACATTGGAATCGTCTCAGATTTTTCAAACTACCGATTACTGGCATGCATTTTCATACCTACCGGTTGTTTGAAATCACTAAAGCTAATTTGAGTATTACTGAATTTATACATTTCGCTCACTCCGTGTGCAAGGTTTTTAGCTGGTTTAGCACATTTTCTATGCACTTATTATACCACAAAATGCCTTGAAAGTCAGTAAAAATGAGGGTTCAAGGATTATTCAGTACCCATTAGATTAATGTCTAATATGAGGTGCACTTCATTTTCAGGATAGGGAATCAATAAATTTTGTTTGGCTTAATGGTTTAAATGTCACTGCCGATCTTTGCCTGGATACCGAATTTTGTTGTTATGCGTAGGAGTTCTTCAACGTCACTTATTTCCATCACTTTAGCAACTTCAAACGGATAATCTTTTGAAAGGCTGATATATTTTTGCATACCCAAACGATGATATGGTAAAAAATGAATTATTTTATGACCCAATGAACGGTCAAAATCGCAAATTGCCGCAATGGAATCCTTATCTGCATTAAAGCCGGGAATCAAAAGTGTCCTTAGAATTACTTCCGCATTATATTCAGAAAGTCTGATCAAATTTTCCAAAATAATTGATACATTGCCACCAGTGTATTTTTTAAATGTATGTGTATCCACAGGTTTTAGATCACACAAAAACAAGTTAGTATGGGGTATTACTTTTATAAATTGTTCGAAAGCTACTTCCGAAGATGTTTCGATTGCTGTATGATAGCCTTTAACATGACAGCGGGCAAATAATTCTGCGACAAATGTTGCCTGCAACAGAGGTTCTCCTCCAGAAGCTGTAACACCTCCGGAAGATTGCCTGTAAAAAACACTGTCTTTTTCAATTTCCTGCATTAATTCATTTAGCGTCATTGTATATCCATATTTTACCAATGCACCGGGCGGACAGTTTTCGGCGCAGATTTTTTTTTCGCAGTGTTCACAGCATTTTGACGATAACAATGCCATCGGCTGTTAATCTGATTGCATTGAGAGGACATACGTTTTCACAGGTTTGACAACCGATACAGCGCTTTTTATAATAACCAATTTGTGTGGCGTACGATTGAGATTCGGGATTGCAGCACCCAATGAACATCCTTTGAAAAATACATTGGTGCGGATTCCATAGCCATTGTGGATACAAAAACGCTGAATTTCAAAAATATTCGCCTTCAAATTCGAATAATTATTCTTCATTAAAGTGCAAACTCCACGCGTGCCATGATGTCATCTTGAAGTTCACGGTTAAGTGATGTATATAAAGCACTGTAACCGGCAACGCGGACAATTAAATCCGAATAATTTCAGGATGATTTTGGGCGTCTCGTAATGTTTCGTTTGAAACCATATTAAACTGGACATGCCAACACTTCAAATCGCCGAAGCCTCTTAACAGACTACCCAGTTTCTTTTCCGCTTCGGGTGACTCAATTGTTTTAGGATCGACGCGCATATTCAGTAATTGACCACCGGAGAATAGTTCTGTTGATAATTTTCCAACTGATTTAAGCACAGCCGTTGGCCCATTTTTTATCGTTCCACGAGAGGGAGAAATGCCGTCAGCTGTGGGTTCTCCAGCTTTTCTCCCATCCGATGTCGCTCCAACAACAGCGTCGCATGGAATATTAGCAGTAATTGTCACCGTCGAGCTGGTGTAGCAGCATCCAATGGGGCCTTTGCCTTCAAGCATTGTTTTATAGTTTGGAATGCGGTGTACAAAGTAATCGGAGGTTACTTTCACAAAATTATCCACCTCATCACAATCATTCCCAAACTTTTCAGCAGCATTCAAAAGCAATTGTCGAATCACTTCACCTTTTTCGCATTTGAAATCCGAATTCAGCGCTTCCCGAAGCTCTTTAAAACTGATTAAGCCTTTGTCAAAAACAACACGCTTAATTGCATATAAAGCATTCCCGACATTAGCAATACCGATCAAGGTTCCGCTTATAATATCATAAACGACGCCGCCTTCTTTAATGGCTTTTCCTCTGCCAAGACAATCCTGCATCAGCAGACTGCAAAATGCGTCAGGAACAAGAGCGTTCATGGCCATTTCATTCATGTTATCGGCTATAACATGGAGATCCGTATAATATTCTAAAACTTTCCTGTAATTGTCCATTATTTCATTAATATCGGCGCATTGTTCCATCGGGCGCAGTCCCTTTAATACTGTAATGCCGGATGGGATGTCTACGCCGCCATCAATAGCAATCTGTAATATTTTAAGGAGGTTTATTTTGCTTTTTCCGTTAGGGCGATATGACCACTTTCCCGGCACCTGGACTTCTGTACACCCAATTGTCGAATAATTGTAGGCATCTTCTTTCGTTACTCCAAATCGTATTAAAGATGGTATTATGACTTGATCGTTGACAAAAGCGGGCATTCCGAATCCAAGTTTAACGACTTTAATTGCTTTTTTCAGAAATTCTTCAGTCGTTCCTGGATAAAGCCGAATATAAACATTTGGTTCTGGGAGTCTTATCTTAGCAAGCATATCCAGAAATATATCGGTCAGTGAATTGGTCGCATCCTTCCCATCGATTGTCTGTCCGCCTAAACATATATTCTGGTAGGTTGGATAACCCAGTTGTGTACGCGTGGTACTTTCGGATCGTAGTTTATTATTACTGAATACTTTTATGAAAAAACACCCAATTAATTCATGAACCTGTTCTTTATTAATCAGACCGTCATTTATATCTTTTTTCATAAAAGGATATAAATACTGGTCGGTACGACCCATGGAAATTGAATGGCCATTGCTTTCGATGTGTAATATTACCTGTACAAACCACAAACATTATATGGCTTGATAAAAAGATTGGGGTTCATGTTTAAGAAGTGCTGTGCAGTTTTCAGCAATCGCATTCAGCTCTTTAAAACGCACCGGATCGGCCGTTTCTTTTGCCTTTATCGTTGCCAATTCTGAAAAACGGGCAATATAATCGAGACAACCCTCAAGCACGACCTTGGATGCCCGATAGAAAATTAATTTTTCCAAATCCGTCGGTTGTGTTAAGTCAAGCCCATCCATATATCCGATAACCCTATCCAGCAAACCACGAAGGCCTAATTTCATAACCATATCATAATCGGGTATAAAATGCCCTTCACCCGAGGAAATATTACTCTGCCAACCTAAAACACCAATATTCAGATCTTCTAAAACTTTTTCGCTTTGAATGGTTAAGGCTCGGTCACGCAATGTTTTTCCACTCCACCATGGCAGGATTTTCCGGAGTCTCTTTTTCTTTTCCTCTGTGATAATGAAGCGATCACTTTCTCTCAATTCAAACTTGTCCATCTCGTCCAATACAAATTGAACCGAATACTCAGGATAAAGAGGTGCAGCACGTCGCGTCGATGCCTGGTTTCCAACAATTAACTCGCCGTCATCGATGTAAATTGTCATCTCACGCAGTATTGCACGCAATGAATGCGCTCGTTTTAAAATCGCAGGCAACGCTTCCATTTCTTGATAGCAACGAGTAACAATTTCAGCTCTTTCAATACAAATAGCAGGAGCTGTATTTAACATGTTCTGGCGAAGTAGTTTTAAACGAACATCCATCATAGCCACCTTCTTCTTATTTGCTTAATAGGTCTAAATAATAGCAGACATGTCCTTCAAAATTCATTTTTAAAACAGGGAGAGCATACGGTTCAAAAACAACGCAATTTTCAGCTTTGCTTTTTCGGATTTCGTTCATTGCATCATTTGTAATCCAGTCTGCGATATCCAAATCCATGCCCAGTAAAGAATATTCGGCGCACAGTGGTTTTTGCCAGTTATTGACATTGTTAACCCGTTTATCCGCTTTTAGACGAGGGGTAAATTCAGGGGTTTCCAGGATCGGTTGTTCAATGGTATTCACAAGCATATTATTTAGTTTATCCGACATATCAAGGTACCGAAGCATAAAACTTCCACCATAGATGTAGGATGGTGTCGAGGGTATCAGTGCATCAACCAGAGACAAGAGATGGATTGTCTCAAATTCCCATTTGACCGGCAGTTTGGGCAGCAGCTTTTCAAATACATACTGTGCCTGACCGGAAAGTGTTATAATGCGATGAATATTTTTTTGACGTAATGAATCTGCTAATTTTTCAAGATGGTGGATTCCTTCGTCTATAAGTCCATAGGCAAAATATTCAAATCCAATAAATACCGATTCAATCGGCTGTGTGACTATTTTTTATTTTTTCAGGAAATTGCCAAGTGCCCCTGCGCTTTCTTTTGCATAGAATGCTGTTGCATCATCTATTAATACCAGTGTTTCGGACGACTCGAACAATGGAAGGGCAGCATTCCATTGTTTGCTGATCGATTCAACTGGTAAAATATGCCCGTTGTTTTTTTGAAGCAGATCTTCGAGATCTGTTTTTGTACCACAGTCAAATCCGTTTTTGCGCATGAATTCACGACAGAGGTACATCACATCCGTACAGTCGTTAGGATCCTCATGAAAATTTTGCCATCGTTCCCCTTGTCTCGAAAGGATTGATCTGAAAACTGTTTCTGCGATTCTATTCGTGGGGGGCAAATACCCTTTATCAATTGACCAAAGAAGTTGAAACTTCCGTGATGGATAATCATTCATCTGATGCGTAGCACGATATTCCGGATTATAGCATAGACCTTGATCAAGATGGATGACTTGATGCAGAAGCTTATCGTCATATGCTCTTAAAGTAAAATTTCTTATAATCCCAAAACCCCCTTGTTCAGTATTCCATTTGGATCAAGTGCATCTTTAATTTTTCGCATTACCATTACACCTGTTTCACCGTGTTCTTTTTCTAAATATTCTGCCTTGAGTTTTCCGATTCCATGATGATGGGAAATATTTCCTCCATTTTCAAGACTGGCTGTTATAGCACGCCGCACGCATTCAATATAGCGTTTTTCCCCTTCAAAATCATCTCCACCGGTTTCAGCATAAAAGATGACATAAACACTTGCGCCAGTATGATAAACATGCGAGAAATGACATTCCACAGAATTACAGATAGGTTCCAATACCTCGCGCATTGCTGCCCAGACATTACCGATACAATCCCATGGTGCCGCCACTTCAATGGCATCAGAAGTTCCACCTCGAATTGCGTGATAATCTTGAATTTTTTTGGTACTGAAGCGGCTGTGAAACCAGTCCTCGCCTGGCTTTGTCCCTTTCGAAAGCCCACCATTTTTTTCACAGATTAACCTTATGTGCTTTTTTTCTAGGAAAACTTGTTCTTCAAGACCTTCATAGCCAAACACCAGAAATGAATATCCCGGCTCAAAGCAATATTTTTTGATTTTAGGTATACTTTCCACATGATCGTAAAGCCGGACAACCGCCGGCCGTAATCCCAATTGCATGAATTGGCGAATGGCTTCAAGGCCATCAAGGGTTGAGGGAAATGTGTACGCTTCAAAATACCTACAGAGCGCCATCGGATAAATTTCCATTTCCACTTCGGTGACAATCCCATAGACACCTTCACTGCCAAGCAAAAGCTGATTCAGTTCAAGCCCGGTAGAGCTCTTTGGTGCGGTATGGGTCCGCAAAATCTCTCCGGTGGGGAGTACTGCCACGAGGTTACTAACCATATCATCCATTTTCCCGTATTTTGTCGAGAATGTGCCCACAGCTCGTGTTGCAACCATACCTCCTAAAACAGCACTTTGAAACGATTGCGGGAAATGGCCTGTTGTGTAGCCGAGATCGTTCAACTGGTTCTCAAAATCGGCCCCTGTTAATCCAGCCCCGCCTTTGGCAGTACAATTGATTTCGTTAATCGAAAATGAACGTAATCTTTTAACATCCAACATGACTTGACCCTTGTCCGCTGATGTTCCGCAGACAGAACCTGATGCTCCTCCAATTGGCACGATTCCTACTAAAAATTCATTTGCCAACTGTAATATTCTGGAAATCTCTTCAATTGAAGAGGGCATGAGTATTGCATCCGGAATATGAGGATAATAACCTTCAAGCATCCATTTATATTCGACGGGACACACCCCATGAGCGTATATCTGCCGATCTTCCATGGCACTCAGCTGAGTAACATCAGGCAGCTGCTCCTTCAAACAATTTAAAAAATCTATAACATTATGGTTCATTATTTTCTCCTGCACTTTGAATCTCGGCAATGCCGTTATGTTCCGTGTTGCTATAATATCAACATTCGATTCCAAAATATTCGTTGCGATGATCTGTCCCTCTTTGATAGGTGCCGTTATTTTCATTTGAGATAGCAGTTGGTAGCACTGCGTCAGCAATCTTTTCGGGATTTCGCCATTGCTGACAACAGGCAATCGCCGAATGCCAGCTGCTTCGATTGAAAGGCACGTCGTAAGCATCCGTACAGGGTCTGTATATTCACTTTTAGCATAAAGTTGTCCCCGTAAGCAGGCAAAGCCATCAAATGCAAATTCTCCTTCACTTTCAGACAATTTCCCATAACAGCTTAGTGGACAAACGATAGATGTATAGTATTTATGTTTCATTATTTACACCTCTGACCTCAATGGTTACATCTTTATCAAGAGCATGCTCACGGTTCAGCGTAACGCAAACCATCGCGGACGGCAAGATGACTCTTTCTTTTTTCAATCGTTTAGCGGGTGCTCCGTTCACTATTATCATGACTGCTGCATCTTTCATTTCGGTTTGCACCCTTAAGAACAAATCAAGCGTACCAGTGGCGTCAGTATTAATCTTTTGCGGCAACACAAATGATACATTATTTCCGGCGTTAACGGAGACTTTTCTCGATGGAATCCTAGTCAATTCATTTTTGATAAATATTGCAGCGCACCTTCCTGCAATCTCTCCAGTTGCAGCAACATAATCGACAAGGTCAAACACAGCAACCACATTGCCTGCGGCAAAAATGCCAGGCTTATCCGTCATCATATTTTCATCGACAATGGGACCATTGGTAATCGGACTTATCAAAATTTGAGTATTCCTGGTCAATTCATTTTCAGGAATTAATCCGACTGACAGCACGAGTAAATCGCATTCAAGAAACTGTTCACTCTCTTTGATGGGTTTGTTTTGACCATCGACATTTGCGATTGTTACACCTTCAATTCGCTTGTCGCCATGAATTTTTACGACAGTTGTTGAAAGATGAAGGGGTATATTATAATCATTCAGGCATTGTTCTATATTTCGTATGAGTCCGTTTGGTGTTTTCATAATTTCATAAACACCTACTACTTCAATCCCTTCGATTGTCATGCGTCTGGCCATGATAAGCCCGATATCGCCTGACCTAAGTATCACTGCTTTTTTCCTGGAAGAAATCCTTCAATATTAATATAGCGCTGAACAACTCCTGCTGTATAAACACCTGCCGGTCGCGACCCCAGAAGTCCAACTTGAGCCCGTGTCCGCTCTCTGCATCCCATTGCAAGTATCACTGCTTCGGCAATTACCAGAATTAGGCCTTCTTCATGCGACACTGCGATAATTGTTTTATTTTCATGTACTTCAAGCACCATTGTATCAAGATATAAACAAACGCCCCATTCTTTTGCTTCGTTTATCAGCCTTTCTGCAAACTGATTCCCGGTTAAGGATCTTTTGTATTTCTGAAGCCCAAATCCGTCATGGATACATTTATATAGTAAACGACACTGAAAAAGAGAAATAATCACGTGGTTCATAAGAAAAATAATTTAGTTGACTTATATTTTGATCTATGCTATTATTGTAGAAATAAGCACAAACGTGCGGAATGAGGTAAGATAAGGTATTCAGTATTAAAAAAAGAGCGATTCTTAATGAAGTAAAGACAACTGAGCTTGAGCATAATGGTCTGGACATTTTGTTAAAAAGATGAAGGAGAAATATAAAATGGCATCTGTAAATCCAAGAATTCAAAAGTTAATTGATGATTTATATTCAGTGACACCAGAAATCGAAGCGGAAAGAGCTTTATTAATCACACAGTCCTTTAAAGAAACAGAAGCAATGCCGATGATTATTCGCCGGGCTAAAGCATTGGAAAAAATTCTAAATGAAATGACCATCGTGATTCGCGATGAGGAATTGATCGTTGGTAATTTAACGACTAAACCTCGTGGTACCCAGATTTTCCCTGAGTATTCCAACAAGTGGCTGATCAGTGAATTTGATACCGTGGCTAAACGAAAAGGTGATGTATTTCTTATCTCAGACGAAACAAAGGAAGATCTTGTCGAAGCATTTAAATATTGGGATTGCCGCACAGTCAATGAGTTAGCCGAACAATACATGTTCCCTGAAACCAGAGAAGCCATTGCCGCCGGCGTTTTTACGGTTGGTAATTATTTTTTTAATGGTGTTGGCCATATTGGTGTGGACTATGCAAAGGTCATGAAAGTAGGTTTCAAAGGAATTATTGCCGAAGCGGAAGCGGAAATGGCAAATGCTGATACTTCTTTGCCGGATTATATTAAGAAAAAACATTTCCTGGATGCCGTGATCATTACTGCCAATGCTGCCATTAATTATGCCCATCGTTTTGCCGCTCTGGCAAGAGACCTTAGCAGTCGGGAAAAAGATTCCCGCAGACAAAACGAACTACTGGAAATTGCTAAAATATGCGAACAGGTTCCCGAAAATCCAGCGAATTCTTTTTACGAAGCCCTGCAGTCTTTCTGGTTTGTCCAGGCAATCATTCAAATAGAATCCAACGGACATTCCATTTCACCGATGCGTTTCGATCAGTATATGTATCCTTATTACAAACAGGACGTCAGCAAGGGGAATATTACTGATGAAAAAGCCCAGGAACTGCTGGATTGCCTTTGGGTTAAATTCAACGATATCAATAAGATTCGCGATGAAGGTTCCACCAAGGCTTTTGGCGGTTATCCAATGTTCCAGAACCTGATTGTAGGCGGCCAGACCCCAGACGGGCTAGATGCGACCAATGAACTTTCTTTTATGAGTCTCGTGGCTACCGAACACACAAAATTGCCACAGCCTTCAATTTCCTTCCGTGTATGGAATAAAACGCCGGAAGATCTCTTATTAAAAGCCTGTGAAATCAGTCAATTGGGACTGGGTATGCCTGCTTTTTATAGTGATGAAGTTGTCATTCCTTCTTTAGTCAGCCGTGGCGTTGCATTAAGAGATGCCCGTGATTACGGTATCATCGGCTGTGTGGAACCACAAAAAGGCGGAAAAACCGAAGGTTGGCATGATGCGGCATTCTTTAACATCGCAAAAGTACTGGAAATCACGCTTAATAACGGCATGGTCGATGGTCAGCAAATGGGTCCTGAAACGGGAACCTTTGAATCCTTTAAAACCTTTGATGACTTAATGGCAGCCTACAAAAAACAAATGGTACATTTCGTCAGCCTGCTTATTAATGCCGATAACTCTGTAGATCTAGCTCATGGAGAACGAGCACCGTTACCTTTCCTTGCATCAATGGTGGATGACTGCATCAGTAAAGGAAAATCACTCCAGGAAGGCGGTGCCCATTATAACTTCACCGGACCACAAGGCGTTGGTGTTGCCAATGTCGGTGATTCCTTGGCGGCAATTAAAGAATTGGTCTATGACAAGAATGCAATTACCGCAAAAGATCTTAAAAAGGCATTAGACGAAAACTTTGTGGGCATGGAAGACATGCGTCAAATGTTATTGAACCGAGCACCAAAGTTTGGCAATGATATTGATGCAGTTGATAACCTTGCCCGTGAGGGAGCCTTGATTTACTGTCGCGAGGTTGAAAAATATAAAAATCCTCGTGGCGGACAGTTCCAACCGGGTTTGTATCCTGTTTCCGCCAATGTTCCGATGGGTGCAGGCACTGGTGCTTCCGCTGACGGACGACTGGCAGGCACTGCTTTAGCTGATGGCGTCTCACCTGTTTCCGGCAGAGATCTGGCAGGACCAACCGCAGCTGTCAACTCGGTATCCAAACTGGATCATTTCATTGCCTCCAACGGAACCCTTTTGAATCAGAAATTTCATCCCTCAGCTATTGCCGGGGAAGCCGGTCTTCACAATTTATCCTCTCTGGTTCGCGGTTTCTTTGATCAGAAAGGCATGCATGTTCAGTTTAATGTCGTTGACCGTGCGAAACTGATTGATGCACAGAACAACCCTGAAAAATATCAGAGTCTGGTTGTCCGTGTGGCTGGTTACAGTGCGCATTTTGCTTCACTTGATAAATCCATTCAGGATGATATCATTGAAAGAACAGAACATATTTTTTAAGACTATTTAAAAATTCCAAGCAGTGAGGGGATCTTTACCTCTCACTGCTTTTATAATAATTGGAGGTGTAAATATGCCAAGCAACACTTTAGATTTACAAGCAAAAGGAGTAATTTTTGATATCCAGCGATTTTCTGTTCATGATGGACCCGGTATTAGAACCATCGTTTTTTTAAAAGGGTGCCCTTTAAAGTGTGATTGGTGCAGTAATCCAGAATCCCAGCAAAGCCAACAGGAGCTGATGTTTATTGGTCACAACTGCATTGGTTGCAGTAAATGTCTGAGTGTATGTCCCGCTGGGGCGATTGATATGGAAAACCCTTCACGGGTCATTCAAAAAAAATGCACCCACTGCGGCAAATGCGTTGAAGTCTGTTATGCCGGAGCACTTAATATGGCTGGTGAAGAAAAAACCGTTGAAATGGTATTGAGTGAACTAAAAAAGGATGCTATTTATTATCGTAATTCTGGTGGCGGTATTACTTTTTCTGGTGGGGAGCCCTTTTTTCAACAGGAATTTTTTGAACAGCTTCTTATGGGCTGCAGGTCAATCGGCTGGCATACCACCATTGAAACAACCGGAGTTGCCACAGAAAAAGGTTTAAATAGAATACTACCTTTAGTGGATCTGGTTTTTATGGATATCAAACATATGGATGACCAAAAACATCAGTTGTATACTGGAACATCCAATAAAACAGTCCTTAAAAATGCGAAAATTATTGCCAAGACCGGGGTCCCGATGATTGTCCGAATCCCAGTTATTCCTGAAGTCAATGATGACCTGATGAACATCCAGGCCACTGCAGACTTTGTAAGGTCTTTGGAGTCGGTTAAGGAACTTCAATTAATGCCTTATCATCGTCTTGGCCAAAATAAGTACGACTATTTGGGACGAGAATATGCATTAAATGAAATCAAGCCAGCCAATAAGGCCAGCATTGATCAGCTGAAAGAGGCCGTAGAAGCATACGGTCTGAAATGCTCAATCGGAGGGTCGTAATAGCTTATGATCCATATCCTATAAAATGGCTGGTTCTAAGAAGAAAAATGCTTGATATGTTATGAAGCGCGGTTTTATGGGGTATTTATTTGAGTATTACCCATGGTAACAGGAGCTTAAATATTGATTCCAATTATCATTATATAGAGAATAAGTTTAAAATAAATCCCCATCATCGAACCGATGCTATTTTATGAAGCGTCAATTTAGATTGCTATGATGATAGGGATGATATTCGTGTTAATCTCCTGGATAGCTATGAGCGTCTGATGCAGTTTATCACAAAGCATCTCAATGATACTTTTTAACTGGAAGGTGATCGCAGAATCAGCCTCAGAGACAAGATTTTCAGAACGATTATTACCCTTGACCACGCAAGCTGGTGTCTAAGCTATCACGCAAGCTGATGAAGAAATATTGAGATTGTTAGAATTCTGTGTAGTACCAAGAACAAGAAGCGAAATACAGGAATTTATGAAATTGAGCAATAAGGGTGCGGACGTTTTTTTGACACGAAATCAAATAGACCCAACTAAAAGATGAAAACAACGTCGTCTCTTGTGTTCGTAGATGGTAAAATAGATACGAACAATAAAGACGAGAAGGCGGTGTCGTATGTTGGATAAAGCATTCTTTATGAATTTGCTAAAAGAAAATAATGGCATTGTTCAATCAAAACTGTTAGCAGAAGCGGGAATTGATGGTAAAATTTTGCAACGGTTGGAACAGTCCGGAGAAATTGAACGGATCGGACGTGGCCTTTATAGTGATTCGAATCATATGGCAGATGACTATCTGGTGACACAATATCGGTGTAAAAAAGGTATTTATTACCAAGAGACAGCATTATTTCTTCATGATCTGAGTGATCAAACACCATTCCAGCTGATTCTGACAATACCCAATGGCTTTAATACCCGACTATTAAGAGACAAAGATAAGAACAAATTCTTTTATATCAAAAAAGAACGGCACGAGATTGGAAAAATGACAGTAACGTCGCCTTATGGCAATGAAATTGTCGTCTATAATAAAGAGCGAACCATCGGTGACTGTCTTCAAAAAAAGAAAAGCTTGACACGGATTTAGTATTAACAGGAGTCAGACAATACATGAAGGAACCCGGAGGTGACTTTGCCCGGCTCCTTCAGTATGCGGAACAATTTAATATTCGGAAGCTGGTACGGCAGTGCGTGGAGGTATTGTCATGATCGTAAGCAGTCCCAAACAATTAAAAGATTATGGTCAAAGCCTATAATTTAAACACCTTCCTTGCAGAAAAAATTGAATCCATTTTAGACCGGAATGTTTCCAATACCAGAGCAAAATGACTTTTATGATATCTACATCCTTATGATGTTAAACAATGGATTTCGATAAGTCAGAATTGAAAAAAGCTATTTGTGGAAGAAAGCTGAGGAAAGAAAGAGTACAATTTATGTTGAAGATTATGAGAAGTATCTAAACGATGTTTCCGAAAGTAAAGATGTGCTTAATATCTGAAATTCATACAGAGTGAAATACAACTATGCCAAAGACATTGAATTTGAAAGCATTATTAAAATCATAAGATATGTACTGGCAGGATAAGTATTGTCATCTTACGAGTGATGATATTCTGAAGAAATATAAAGACAACAATGCACAATTTATGCACATCAGGAATAAATTAAACTAAATTTAGAATTTATTATAATTAATATAATGGCGGTTTCTAAAATTACAATAGCTTTTAAGATACTAAAATAAAACCATGTAATTCAATTCGTAATCAGTAGGTCGGGGGTTCGATTCCCCCCGCTAGCTCCAGTAAATGAATAATTTTTTTAAAAGAATGGCTTTAATTAGCGGTTCTTTTTTTATTTTTTGATTTTAGTCTCCACCTAAAGTATGACCAACTGTGAAAAATAAAAGTGGTCTTTTTAACTTGAAAGAATAAATGTTAAGTTGTATAATAGAGTAAATATATACGCTTGCGAATTTAAAAGAGGTGATATTAACGATGGACTGCGAAAAATACAAAAAAGTATTTGATGAAAACAATGGTATTGTAAAGCTATCCGATTTTACCGATGCGGGATATCACAATACGGTCATTGATCGATTGATCAGAGAAGGAAAAGTAATCAAGCTACGAGCTGGATTCTATGAATGGCAATCTGAGGATGTCATATCCGATGCTGTCATTATCAATAAACTTTATCCTGATGCAATTATCTGTATGGATTCGGCACTCTATTTTTATGATTATACGGAGAGAGCGCCTGGTGCTTTCGTCAAGTGAAAAATGGTCCAGATTTTTATTTCAAAAGTGGTCCACTAGTTGGTGCTCTTTAGCCAGGCGATGGTATCCTCCATCCGATAAC
>JASGMZ010000049.1 GCA_030156305.1 Bacteroidales bacterium
TCAGTAAACTCCTGGCTGCCAATTCTTCGCAAGCCTTGTTCTTGACGTTTTTTATTACGCCACTAAAAAAAACTGGTGTTTTCTAAGATGCACTAATTACTCTTTTGATAACTGTCTTTGGAAAGTTGCGAAGATCTTTTCCTGCTTGTTTACTAAACTGGACTTTGTACATTAAAATTTGCCTTCGTTTTTTAATTCATCTTTTAAATCGTCCAGGTTTATTGTCTCATCATCTTTTCTGGATTCTGCTATTAATACATCATAAAAATCTTCCCAAATTTCACTATACTTTTCAAGATCAATTTGAACTGCTATTCGTTCATTCTTCTCGTTAGTTACAAAATGTATTCCTTTCATTGTCATTATGTTTTTCTTTTCTACAAATTTAACGTTTTTTAAGCAGTTTTAGTTTTATTTTAAGAGTATTTATTATTCAAATACTTTCCATCTATCCTTGCTGAATTTAACCTGCATTATTCATAAACTTTATAAATAATGCTTGACGTAAGAAAAAATAAAGGTTTAATGAGTATAAATCTTTGATTTTCCACAGTCAGGGTTAAATAATACTTTATTAAAAATTTACTGTTAATATTTGAGTTATCTGGTTTTATAAATTAGCTGTTTTTTACATCCATCAACTCAAAAATAGCTTTTTGATTATGATAATTTATCCATTCCATCCTTACAAATCCATATTCTTCATTAAAGAGGTATTCGAAATGTGAAGTACCAAAATCTCTATTTGAACTGGTTCCTTTAATTACCCAGCAGACCAATTCATCATCCCGGAAAGGGAAAGTATTTTTTCTGTAATTTCAGATACATGATAAAAAGTAGTATTTGACCATTCTTCTAATGCATATCCGACAGGTAATCGTGTCTGATTTTTCCAGGTATAACCAGTTTTTAGTTTTGTTGGGGGTACAGAAGGAAATTTTATTATTTCAGTAAACACAAATTGATTTTGCCTGGGCGGATAAATTTCAACTTTACCCTCATTTTCGGTAATCAAGCATAAAGTACTATCTTTCCAGTCATTCCATGAATAGATATTACCTAAAGCCAATGAATCCTTTGGATTATAATAAAATGTCCATTTCCCCCTATATCCTGGATTATGCAAAACTTCATAAACTTGAGAAGTAATACTCAATACCACATGTTAGTTACTGTATCGCCTGATGCTGAAATATAATAAGTGTTAAACTCATAAGTTTTGTTGGGTAAATAAATTCTAACAAAATTATTTTCTGGTAGTTTCATTGGTATTAACTTACTGTCAGAAAAAACCTTATAGTAAAATATTCTATTTTAACGATTTCGAAACTCCCATTTTCCTTCGAGTTTTTTATCGAAAATTACACCATTCATCCATAATTTGGTTAAGTCTTTATCAAAATATATAAAATATTCACCGTCTTCAAAATCTTTATATATATTCTTTTGGCATAAGCTTGTATCACCTACAATGTTACTAAAGATCAAAAAGTCAGAATAATGCAAATTGTCTTTTGTCAATCCATTCTAAGCTACTCCCTCTGTAAAATAAAAAATTACAAAAAAATAAAATCCATAAAATTCTCATACTCATTATTGGTAAAATTAAAACTACTTCTCAATTTTATTCTTCATTCAGTAAACAAAGTAAAAAATCTAATAATGGATACTTATCATCGGTAAAACAAACACTAAATACATATAAATTATTTCTTAATGTATAATACGTCTCTTTACCGATTCCTAAGCTTATTCCTTAAAGATAGAAAAATAACCTGACAACATGCTATCGACAAAGGAGTTTTAATGAATATAGCAGCTGGTTTTAAATGGTTCATAAAAATTCCATTTTTATTCTTTCCGGTTCATATTTATCCTTAACTTTATCCTAAAAATAAATGTAGCGATGAAAATTCCCATTTACCAGGTAGATGCATTTACCAGCGAAGTTTTTGGTGGGAACCCTGCCGCTGTTTGTCCGCTCACCAAATGGCCTGATAAAGATATTATGCAAAAAATTGCCATGGAAAATAATCTTTCCGAGACGGCCTTTTTTGTTCCAAAAGATGAAACTTTTGAAATCCGCTGGTTTACCCCAAAAGTAGAAATCAACCTGGCCGGGCATCCTACATTAGCTGCGGCATGGGTTATTTTTAACGAATTAACATACCAAAAACCGGTTATCCGGTTTAAATCTCCTAGCGGTGAACTGATTATTGAAAAAGATCAAGGCCTGCTGATTATGGATTTTCCCTCAAATGAAGGAAAGGTTATTCCTGCACCAGAATATTTAATGGATGGTTTAGGAGCAGAACCCCTTGAGGTACTCCAATCAAGAGACCTTTTGGTTTTATTTAAAAACCAGCAGGAAGTGGAAAAAATTAAACCCAATTTCGGGATCTTAGAGAAAGTTGAAACATTCGGCATTATCATTTCTGCCAAAGGTGAAGATTGCGATTTTGTTTCTCGCTTTTTTGCTCCGCGTGCAGGGATTAACGAAGATCCGGTTACGGGATCTGCCCATACTACACTTATTCCTTACTGGGCTAAAAAATTGAATAAAAAAAAGCTGGAAGCCACTCAATTGTCCAAACGCAAAGGAAAGCTTACCTGCGAATACCATGGGGAAAGAGTTAAAATTGCCGGGACTGCCAAACTTTTTATGAAAGGTGAAATTTTTATCTAATCATTAAACATTTTCCATAAAAAGTTAACCTCAAAGTAAAAAATACTGTATAACGAATATAAATTAATCATCCGTTTTTTTAATGATTTAAAAACCATTAGTTTAGCATTATAAAAAAAATCAAAAATAGCACACAGATATTAGGTTTGAAAATATTTTTTTGAATATATTTCGGAGGTAAAAAAAACGATAAAAATTTTATACAAAAGTGGCAAAAAAAAGAGTAGTAATAGATTACGAAAAACTTCCTTTAGAAACTATCAACAGCATTAAAGTAAAATATCCTGATGGTTACGAAGAAAACCTGATTACCTTTACCAACAAGGAAGGCAAATATGTTTCAGCATTACCGTTTGAAACAGAAGAAATTTACTATCTAATAAGAATGACAGAGCGTGAAGCCCGTCAGATCATTAAGGAAGATGATGATTACAATGATGATGGAAAACTAAGAGATGACTTTTCTGACGATTTAAAAGATACAGATGACGAGGATGACACGAAAGAGTATTTAAGTGATAATTTCGACGAAGCAGCCAATATTAAAGATGAGGGTTATGATGAAGATTAGAAATACTCTTGCGCTTAAAATTTACTAAACAATTACTAACTACCCACAAAATTTACTCCATTTTGTTCATCCAGTAATGCTGTTACAAAACAGCAGTTAACATGTTATATGTCATTGTTAATTAACAATATAATATTTTATACTGTGAGCGGGCATAATCAGAGCTTTTATTTCTTATTCGTCATTGCGAATGCCGTGCCTTCCGGCAGGCAGGAAATGAAGCAATCTCTTGATATTAAAACAGATTGCTTCGTCGCTCCTCCTCGCAATGACGGGGTAAAAAGTTCAGTTTATAACTATTTGTAGTATAGTAATAAAAAAAGAAGAGCTGCTTAAAATGATAGCAGCTCTTTTTTGCGTTATCATACCTTAATTTATCAGTCTTTTGAAAATAACTCAGGTTTGAAGGTTAGCATTAGATACGAAAAATAAGAGAAATCACCAGGCTCTGCCAATTGCAGATATTCCATAGTTTCGGTAGGGAAAAACATAGAAAATCCAATTTTCAAATCAACAGGAATGTTTGCTTTATACTGATAAATTAGGTCTACCTCGCTTCCTAACGATTTATCCAAATTTGATGATCCTAAAAAAGAAATTTCGTCTTGTAAGCTAAAATAATGATAGTTTAATTTTATAGAATGTGCCGCATTAAACTGGTAATTCATTCGTGCATAAAAATCACGTAATCCTAAATCGGATGTAGATTTTACAAGATTAGAGAAGTAATCCATTTCGCCAAAAAAACGATGCCTGCCTCCATATAAAATATCAAAGGAATTATCCCCACTGGCACTACTTTCGCCGCTTAACCAATCTAACCCAATGCCTGTATTGAATGGAGCCGAAATTTGATAATCGCCTGATATACTGAACATATATGCATTAATATTTTCTCCTGACTGATTTGTTCCCGTTTGATAAAAAATATCACCCATTATCGAATAACTTTCCTGAGTTATTTTTAAATAAGGCCCAAAAGTTGCAGTAACATAAATAGTCTCGCTTTCTTCTTCTTTTTGATAGCCGGAAAGAATACTGGTGAAAGAAATATAGGAATTATCAGAAAAACTATTTTTTAAATAAATAAAATCAAGAAATTTCATTTTATCTGGGGTGTATTCATTCCCAAATAAATTTTCCGAATCATTGTTCAGTGATAATCCTAAATCCAATTGAAGGTTATTCCTTTTGTATCCATACAAAACCCCATCATAAACCACACCATGCTGCCCCCAATTTCTGCCAGAAAGCAACCGTTGATTATCATAGCTCCATTGCTGTCTTCCGATTTTGACAAAACTATTTGTACCAAGCTTTAGCCAAAGCCATGCCTGATATAAATCTAAACTGGCATTATTGCCTTTCACTCCTGTTGATGAATATAAATCCTCATCGCCCCAAACACGTACATCCTGTAGGCTAAAACCCATTCGGTATTTTTCTTTTTTATAATTAAAATTCAATCTTGATCGCTGACTGATAAAATAGGCAGCTTCATTATCTTCTATGGGTAATTGTTTATATCCATGACGTAGTTCAGTCCTTGGCCTCAGTTCTGCATCAATACTAAATTGTGCTTTTGAAGTTGAACTTAGAAGTAATAATATTAAAAAAATAAATGTAATAACTCTCATGTTTACAGACTTTTATAATTTAACATATTTATCTGGCTTTCAAAATAATTTTTCTTTACAAAATTTTTGTTTTTAATCAATTATAAGCTCCCTTAAGGTATGCCTTAGTCATCTCATGTTGGGGGTGTTCAAAAATTTGTTCTGCCGGGCCATGTTCTATGACTTCGCCCAGATACATAAAAATAACATAATCGGCTATTCGCCTGGCCTGACGAAGAATATGGGTAACAACAACAATGGTATATCGTTGTTTGAGTTTTAAGAACATCTCTTCAATATCTTTACTAGAAACAGGATCTAACGCTGATGTGGGTTCGTCTGCCAGAATAATTTCAGGATCAACAGCCAGCCCCCTGGCTAAACACAACCGTTGTTGTTGCCCAATGGATAATGCCGAGGCAGGGTCTTTTAACCGGTCTTTAACTTCTTCCCATAAGCTAACCTGACGCAAATAATTTTCCACTCGTCTAATTAAAAATTTCTTTTTGCGCCGTCCGCTTATTTTCAACCCATAAGTTATATTATCAAAAATACTCATAGGTAAAGGATAGGGACTTTGGGACAGCAATCCCATTTTTTTTCGTAACTGAGTTATCTCTGTTTTAGGATGTAAGATATCTTCATCCCCATTAAAAATATGGCCTGATATTTTTACATCCGGATTTAAATCGGTAAGCCTGTTAAAGCTTTTTAAAAGGGTAGTTTTCCCACATCCCGAAGGCCCTAAAATTACGGTTAATTGTTTTTCTGGAATAACAAGATTTATATCTTTTAAGATATGCTCTTTCCCTATGTGAAGATTTAAATGTTCGACTTTTATTTTTGTTCCGTTTATCATGATATTAAAATTTATTTAATCCTTCTCTGTTTAAACTTATTCGATACAATTCTGGAAGAGACGCTAATGATCAATATTATAATTGTGAGGACTACAGCTGCTGCATAGGCTCTGTTTTGAACTTCAGGGATTGGAGAGCTTAGCTGAAAAAATATGGCTAAGGGTAAAGTTGCCGCCGGCTGATTTAATGCATTGGGAATATAATCGGTATAACCGGCAGTAAATAAAACGGCAGCTGCATCTCCAATACCACGTCCAAAAGCGAGGAGAACAGCGGTTACTATACCCGGGATACTTTGCCGGAATACTACCTTATAAGCAGTTTCGGAACGTGTAGACCCAAGCGATAACGCAGACTCAAGCAATCCTTTAGGTACTGTTTTCATGACTTCATCCATCGACCTCACCATAATAGGAATAATAAATAAGGTTACTGTAATTATTCCGGCTAATAATGAAGTACGCATTCCAAAATAAATCATTACAGTAAATCCGAACGCGCCATAAACAATGGATGGGATACCCCATAATATATCGAGCAAAAAACGAATAAAATTTACCAGTTTACTGTTTTTTGCTTTATGAATATTGATATACAAAGCCAGAGGCAGGCTAATAATGAGACCCAGAATGGTTGATCCCGTAGCAAGGTATAATGATCCAACAATTGCATTTAAAATACCTCCTTCTTTTCCAAAATAATAACCTCCTTTTGGAATTTGAGTGATCATTTCCCAACTTAATGAAGGCAACCCTTTATACAATATACTTACAATTATTAATAATAATGCAGAAACTATAATCGAAGTAGAAAATACCATAAGGAAACGAGTAAATATCTCTTCTGTTTTTTGCAATACTTTTCTTTTCATGTTAAATTCTTCTTTCTGAATATATTATTAAATACCTCGATCCAATATTAAAAGCGGTAACCACAACAAATAATATTAAAGCAGCAAACATTAAGGCAGAGTCGTACATAGGGATAGATAACATCTCTCCATAGTTGTTGGCAATAAGAGAGGGCAAGGGATATCCAGGCTGAAAAACACCTTTAGGTATTTTCACCACATTTCCCACCACCATTAAAACTGCAATGGTTTCACCAAAAGCTCTGGAAATTCCTAATCCAAAAGCAGAAATAATTCCTGGAAAAGATTTTTTAAGGATAACTTTCTTAATGGTTTCCCATTTTGTAGCACCTAATGATAAAGACGCCTCTTCAAGTTCTTGAGGAACTGTATTAATCACTTCAATTAAAATGTTTAGAATAAAAGGGATAATCATGACAGATAAGACAATCGCTCCGGTTAAAATAGTATATCCCGAATTGGGATGGCCTAAAGAGGCCCCTAAGCGGGAAATAAAAGGAACAATTAAGATAATCCCCCAAACGCCATAAATCACCGAAGGGATTCCTGCCAAAATATCAATAACAGGGTGCATAATTTTTAGCATCCCTCTTTTGGCATAATGGGTTAAATGAATTGCGGAAAACAGGCAGATGGGCCCACAAATTAGAATAGATAAAACAGTAACCCAAAGTGAACTTATAATAAAAGGAAGAAAACCAAATTCTCCTTTCATTGGATGCCATTGACTTGAAAAAAGTAATTGCAGCAGTGATTCTTCTTTAATGATTAAATTGGACTTCAAAAACAACCCAATACCTAAAAGAAAAGGCAACAATAAAACAATGATAAAAGAAACAAACATCCACGAAGAATGTAGTTTATCTTTTAGGATTCTTCCAACTTTAAAGAAACGAATAGATTTAATGCTCAGTACTTTCCAATTCATTTAGTTATTGATTAAGGCTTTCGAATCCCTTTTTTAATTTCACGTCAGATAATTTAACATATCCAGCTTCCTTGACATATTCCTGTCCGTCGGTAACTATCCATCGAAGAAATTCTTTAACAACTTTTCTTGTAGGCTCTCCTTTTGATACAAAATATAAATCACGTGCAGGAGGAGATGGGTATTTTCCTGTTTGTATAGCAATATTTATATCATCTAATGTGTTATAAAAATTTTCTTCCGGATCAATTTTGCCATTCTCATTCAGGTCAATGGGTATTACATCCAGGCCGGGGTGTTTTTTCCGGGTATTAATATCGTAAATATAAATTACATTATTATAACCAATTCCGAGCACATCATTTTTAACCGCATCGGCCATTCCTGGATCTCCATAAATACCTGTTCCAACAAGGTCTTCCTGATTTTTTCCAAAATATTCAGCCCACATTTGAGCTGCCCCACAAGCATCTGACCTGGTATAAACATTCATCGTTAAGTCTTTTTCCTCGATACCATCAGCCCATTTACTCCAGTTACGTATCTTGTTGTGAATAAAAATGTCTTCAAAATCCTGAGGAGTAAGGCCTTGCTTATGAATATTTTCTGCAACGGGAGATTTAGCATTCATAGTAGGAAGAACAGCATCCTGGGTAACAGCAATCCACCATACCCCTTTTGCTTTTTCTACTTCTGTAATACTCCGTGAGAACATACCCAAATCAACCATCCCTGATAATGCATCGGTCATTCCTTTTCCTGCTCCTCCGGCAGAAATATCAATCCGTACATCGGGATGAATTTTCTGAAATTCCTCTGCCCAACGTGCAGTAATTGGATAAAGGGCAAAAGCACCTGAAATAGTTATTGTTCCGGAAAGTGTTTGTTCTTTACTTCTTTCACTTGTTTGCTCAGCCTTCTTCGGATTGTTTTTACAAGAAAAAAAAGTTCCAATAAAAATGCTTAATAATACAAGCATTAAAGTTTTTGTTTGTCTCATAATGGTAGAAGTTTTAAGATTAGAGAGTGCAAATGTAGAATTGATAATTATAATCGAAATCAGCACAAAAACTTAAATTGAATAAGGTAAAATACGAATTATGAATAAGTATAAATACTTATCGATTAAAGAAGCATTTATTTATTTTCAGAAGTAACAGGAAGAGTAAAATAAAACACCGTTCCTTTGTCAGGCACACTCTCTGCCCATATTTCACCACCATTTATTTCAACAAACTCTTTACACAGAATAAGCCCTAAACCTGAACCTGTTTCGTTATTTGTTCCAAACGTAGTATAAAAGTTTTTAGCTTCAAAAATTTCTTTGCCAGTTTTCTCATCAAATCCAACGCCTGTATCAGATACTGACACCTGATGATATTTCCCCAAAGGAGATACCCGAATTGAAATTAACCCTCCAGAAACAGTAAATTTTAATGCATTGGAAATAATATTACGTATAACGCTCATAATCATATTAACATCCACATGTACATCATAATCTGAATCTAACTCAGCCTTTAATGAAATATTTTTATAATCGGCTATAGTTTTAAAAAGTTGCAAATTTTTATGAATAACCGTATTTAATCGAACCTTTTCAGGATTATAATTAAGCTCTCCCCGTTGACTTTTAGCCCACAGCAATAAATTTTCCAATAAATCGCTTACCGATTGGATGGATTTGAAAAATACATTGAAAACATCTTTAAGATTCTGATTATTAACAATTTCTTCATCATCGAGCAACATTTCAATGAGTGAACGAAGATTTCCAATCGGGCCACGTAAATCATGGCCAATAATCAGGAACATTTTATCTTTGGTTGCATTAATTTTCGATAGTTCTTCTTTTTGTTTTTCTAATAATAAATTCTGTTGTCTTCGCTGTTTTAAAGTATACAACACATAAATAAAGGTGCCGGCCAATAAAGCTAAAATCATTAATAAGGCAATATTAAATGATCGGGTGCGATGAAGTTCCAGCTCTTGAATTGTTTTATCTTTATTGAGTAAATCTATCTCGGCTTGTTTTTTTTGCTTTTCGAGCCGATATTCAAGGTCGAATATTTTTTCGGACAATTGCTGGTTAAAAAGTGTATCATTCAAGGCTATAATCTTATTATTAAAATCAGCAGCCTTTTTATAATTAGTTAGATTATAATTTACTTTGGATAAAACTTTATACGCATCGCGGATAAGCAATTGTGCACCAATTTTTGTAGCTAAATCAAGACTTTTGTCTGCAAAATACATAGCTTGCTGATAATTTTCGTTCTGAAAGTATAAAAACGATTTTTTTACATAAGCATTGGCTAATAAATCAATATCTGAATCTTTATCAACAGTTTCAATGGTTTTATCATAATTCTTTTGGGCTTGTTCAAATTGATCCAATTCAAAATAAACATCTCCAATATACTTATAACATACAGCCTGCCCAGGAATATTATTCAATTCAATTCTTAAATCCAATGCCTTTTTAAAATTGACCAGGGCATCATCATATTCTTTTTTCAACATTTTTGTCCTGCCTAAATTCAAATAGACATAAGCCAACATTCGTTTATGATTAATGGCCTCTGCTATATCTTTGGCTTTAAGTAAATTTTCGATGGCAATGTTATAATATTCCTGGTAGATATATAGATTCCCAATATTAATATAAGAGTATCCTTCCTGTTCTTTGTCATTATATTGTTTTGATAATTCTAATCCTTTAAAATAGTAGTCAAGTGCTTCGGAATACTTCCCTAATATTCGATATGCTACTCCAATAAAACTATGCGCTTTAATATAGTTTACGTAATCGTTATTTTGTTGGGCAAACTCAATGGCCTCTAAACCATATTCGATTGATTTTTCAGGATCGGAGTTACGAAGCTCCCAGCTTAAATCAGTTAATATTTCTGCTTTTAATGAATCGTGCGAAGTAGCAAGTAACTTGTATAGACTATCAATTTCAGTAGTGATATTACCTAAGCCTAAAAAAAAAGAAAAGATAAAAAAACTACTAAAAATAAATTTCTTCATATATCATAGATAGAATATTGCGGATAAAAATAAATAAAAATAAGATACAAACAGAATTGTTTTTTTTTGTTCATCAAAAATTTATAAATAGTTATCTGTTATTTAATGAACTTTAAACAAACAAACGATTATTTTAAATCCGGATAATCTTGTTTTTGATAGCATACATCACCATGCTGGCGGTATTTTTTGACCCGGTTTTTTCTAAGATATTTGCCCTGTGTTTATCAACAGTTCTTTTACTTAAAAACAACTTTTCAGCAATCTCTTGATTGGAGTACCCTTTACATATTAAATGTAATATTTCGATTTCCCTCTCGGATAAATTATCTGTTTTACTTTGGGAGGTTTTTAGTTCACTCATATTTTGAACAATAGCCAATAATAATTCATTAGAAAAATAGCTTTCGCCTTTAGATACATCTTTAACTGCTCGAAGTACCTGATCAATTTCAGAATTTTTTAAAAGAAATCCTTTAGCTCCAGCTTCAATCATCTGATAGTAATACTCATACTCTTCAAACATAGTTAAGGCTATAATTTTACTATCCGGATTACATTCAATAGCTAAGCGGGTTGCTTCAATGCCATTCATTACAGGCATTTCAATATCCATTAGTACGATAACATCCGCTAACTTAGCAAATTTATCGATAAATTCTTTTCCATCAGCTGCTTCACCAACCACTTCAATCTCAGGGGTGTTACTTAAAATTAATTTTAACCCGTCTCTAAAAAGGGTATGATCATCAACTATTACTACCTTATATTTTTCCATTGTTATTTATTTTAATACTTATGTAAGCATGAAATCCTTTACCGGTACTACTTTCTATTTCATAATATCCATGAATAGATTCCAGCCGGGAAATCATATTTTGTAATCCTGAACCTTTATTTTGTCTAATGGAATCATAAGTAAAATCAAAACCTTTGCCATCATCATCATAAAACAAATCAATTACATCATTTTTTTGGGTGAGGCTAATTTCAATACGATCAGCCTCAGCATGCTGAATAGAATTATGGATTAGTTCGCAAACAATACGATACAAAATAATTTCAATATTCGAATCAAATCGTTGGTTAAAAATGTTTGAGGTAAATTGTATTTTTATTTTCTGGATTTCATTGATTTTATCCACAAAATTTTTAACTGCCTTTGCCAGGCCGAAATTATTCAATACATGTGGACTTAAATTATTTGATATATCTTTTATGCTCTTAATAGCTTCATTGATAACAGAATCGGCATTTTCTATTATTTTAAGGTTTTTGGCATCTTTCTCATATTTTGACAATGCTGAAATTGACATCTTAACAGTAGAAAGTAAAGGCCCCAGCCCATCGTGTAAATCACTGGCAAATCTTTTTCGCTCTTTTTCTTCCGTCATCATAATTGCATTTAAAATCTTTTTTTCTTCATTCTTTCTAATAAATTCAACGTTGCGCATATAATTAAATATTTCAGGGATAATAATAACTCCTGAAGCTAATAGGACTGAAATTACAACTGCTATCCAGTCATTTAATATATTTAATTCTTCATTTGCCGGCTGATTAACAAGCTGAAAAAGATCAATAAACCGTCTTACAGCCATAAAAACAAAACCTATTGATATTAGAATCCAGGAAATTTTATACTTAGTAACCTTTGTAAGCCTCAATGCAACAAAAACAGCTATTAACTGAAGTATTATTGAAATAATAAGGGCTATTAATCGAAACATATCGTATATAAATTATTAACAAAGATAATTATTAATGATCCATAAAAATACATGAATAAATAATAATCATTTATCATATTTGCTAAATTTTTCTAATTTAGTGCCATAATTCAATAAAATATTTGATAAATACCTGTATAAAATAATGAATAGTTACCAAAAATAATAAAGAGAACCATACAACAATAACAAAAAAAGATGATTTCTCCCTTATTTAATCATTTACTAATCCCATACATTATTGCATTATTTTTAGCCATAACGATGGGTGGAAGTGGAACTGCCCCAGCATTTTCTGCTGCTTATGGAGCTAATGTAATAAGAAAAAGTATCATACCTGGTTTATTTGGAATTACGGTTTTCTTAGGTGCTATTATTGCAGGAAAGGGAACAGCTTCAACGGTTGGTAAAGATATTTTAGAGCCTGATATGATGACATTTGTTATTGTATCAATAATCCTTTTTTCAGTTGCGATTTCACTTTTGATTGCCAATTTGTTTGGAATACCACAATCAACCAGTCAATCAACAATTTTATCTGTAACAGCTGTTGCATTGTACTTTCATAAATTAAATACTCATAAATTATTTCTTGAAATAATTCCTACCTGGTTTATTCTCCCAATTATTTCATTCTTTATAAGTTTATTTATAGGCAAATACATCTACCGTCCCATGCGAAAAAGGGGGCTAACAATGCCGAGAGCACAAAATGAAAATCTTAAGCCTGTATATAATGGTATTTTGGTATTAATGTCTCTTTACGTTGCATTTTCAATTGGTGCCAATAATGTTGCAAACGCAGCCGGCCCCATTGCATCGATGACAGCAAATGAGCTTAATATCTCTGTAGATAAGCATTTTGTTTTAATTATGATTCTTTCTACATTAATAGTTGCACCAGCATTTGGAATAGGTAGCTCAATTTTTGGTCATAAGATTGTTCAAAACACTGGCAAGGAGATTATACTGTTTGGAAAATTTGAGGCAGTGGTCATTTCTTTTGTATCGGCAAGCCTTCTATTATTTGCCTCAATTGTTAAAGGAATTCCCACTTCATTAGTACAATTGAATGTTGCAGCGATTTTGGGGATTGGAGTTGCTAAATTAGGCCCTAAAAATATTTTTAGGAAAACTGAAGTTAAAAGATTCTTTTTAATGTGGATTATTGCACCTATAATTTCATTCAGCCTTTCTTTATTGCTTGTTTTTATCGCTGATAAAAATGGATTAATATAATAATTACTTTACTGTTATGAGAAGTTTCTTAATTGTATTGTTAAGTATCCTTTTGAGTAAAAATAATGTTCTGTCACAAAACATCGAGGCCCGGGTTTTTGAACCCGAAAAAGTCGAAACATCAAAAATTTACAATAACCATTCAGATATCAAAATGAATGTTTTAATGAGGGATAAAAGAACTTCTAATGATTTATTCCAGCAACAAATTTTTGCATCTATTGAACATCATTTCAAAGAAAGTTTTCCCGAAACAGCGGTAAATGTGATGGACAATATTAGAGAAATAAATTTATCTGAGCCTAACAAAATTTTAGTGATTATTGATATTGTGGATTACTTTGTAGCAAAAAAACGGAATAAATGGATTGGAAAAACGAGCTTTAATGTAACAGTATTTGACTATCGTGAAGAAAACGTTAAGGAATTTAACAAACAAATAACACATACAGAAACAAAACCCGACAGAGAGTCTTTGAACTCAGCAAAAAAAGCTCTTGCAGAGTCATTTACCACAACCGTTAAAAATTCAAAAATATTTGTAGAATACTCTATTCGCGGCGAAAAAGAATTTATATTTGTTGATTAAAAATAAAAAACAATTAAAAATCAATGGAATTACTAAAAATAGAAAATATTGAGAAACGTTTTATCAATCATCTGGCACTGGATGATGTTAATATGGCTGTTCCTGAAAACAGTATTTATGGACTACTGGGACCAAACGGAGCAGGAAAAACAACCTTAATTAGAATTATTAACCGAATAACTGCGCCTGATAAAGGCCGTATATTTTTAAACGGACGAGAAATGAAGCCTGAGGATATCCACGATATTGGATACCTACCGGAAGAACGTGGATTATACAAAAAGATGAAAGTGGGCGAACAGGCTCTATATTTAGCTCGTTTAAAAGGCCTTTCGAAAAGAGATGCACTAAAAAAACTAAAATACTGGTTCGATAAATTTGAAATCCAGGCATGGTGGGATAAAAAAGTAGAAGAACTTTCGAAAGGCATGCAACAAAAAGTGCAATTTATTATTACTATTTTACATGAACCCAAGCTCTTAATATTCGATGAACCATTTAGTGGATTCGACCCCATTAACACTAATCTGCTAAAACAGGAAATTCTAAAATTAAGAAAGAAGGGATCAACCATTATTTTCTCAACCCACAATATGGGCTCTGTCGAAGAGTTATGCGATCATATAACGCTTATCAATAATGCTAAGAA
>JASGMZ010000050.1 GCA_030156305.1 Bacteroidales bacterium
TCGGCATAGCTCAAGCAAGCTTGGCTCTGCCCTCGTTGGCACAAAATTTTAGGAGCGATAGTGAACTAAAATTATACAATTGAACACATATCGGTATTAGTATTGTTTCAAATAAGTAATATAACTTTTTATTCTTCGTTATTAGCGTAATATGAAAATAAACGATTAATTAATTTGTATTATTGTAATGGGCATATGAATATTGGATGAATGAAAAAAGGATTATTTATTTTATGGTTTATTTTTATTTGTAAAGTAGGGTTTTCTCAGGATGTTGAATTCTCGCAATATTATGCCAATCCACTCTATTTGAATCCTGCTTTTGCAGGATCCGAAGAATATGCTCGAATTGCGCTTAATTATCGTACCTTAATGCCTGTATCGTATGGAGATTATACCACTTATAGTGCTTCTTTTGATAAATATATCGAAGATTTAAGTGGAGGTGTTGGTTTACAGATTATGAATGACCGACAAGCTCAGGGGGCAATTAACGAATTGGGAATAAATTTAATTTATGCATATAATTTTCGAATAAACCATCGATGGACTGTAAATGCCGGGTTAAAAGCAAGTTATCAGATGAATACTGTTGATGCACGTAACCTTGATATGGTTGACCCGGAAAGCGGATTATATAAAAGCTCAATGTTCTTTGATTTTTCGGCGGGTATTTTAAGCTGGTATAATAATTATTATATTGGACTTTCTGTCGATCATCTTACAAAACCCGTTATTTCGTTAGGCACATCTGAACCAGGTATTATCGGAAGAAAATATACATTGCATGGAGGAATGGAAATTCCTTTTTACAATAGTTTGCAAAGAGTGCATATGACATTGTCTCCAAATTTTATTATACAGCAACAGAATGCCTCATCAAAAATTAATTTAGGGTTATATTTGAATAAAGATAATTTTACTATGGGATTATGGGGAAAAACAAATACAAATTTTAAATTTACAGGAACTATTTTAATGCTTGGCTATTCTGCTGATATTGCCATGTTAGCATATAGTTATGACATTCCTTTTAATTTTAATAACCATGAAGGAATAATTTCTGGGGCTCATGAGGTAACTTTTTTGTACTTTTTTAAGTATAAAAGCAAGAAGAGAAAAATTAAGGCAATAAAATGTCCAAGATTTTAGTTATATTTGTGTTAAATCTTGTATTATGAATAATAAAAATTATTATATTTGACTCAAAAAATTATATTACCATGAATGTACGAATTAAAATTTCCTTTTTAGTATTTACTGGCCTGTTATTTTTTACTGGTTGTGGACTTGTTGGTGGAGGTGGTAGAGATCAGTCACCAACTACTGGATGGGCTTATAACAATCCGGATAACGGAGGGTTTGAAGTAAAAACAGGTTATGAACAGGAACCCGGGCCGGGTTTAGTAAAAGTTGAAGGCGGTACTTATACTATGGGACAAACTGCTCAGGATATTACTTACGACTGGAACAATGTTCCTCGTAGAGTAACAGTTTCTTCATTTTTTATGGATCAAACTGAAGTAAGAAATGTTGACTATAGAGAATACTTGCATTGGATTCAACGTGTATTTATCGATTATCCGGAAGTATACCGAAATGCTTTACCCGATACGTTGGTTTGGCGTAGTGCATTAGCATATAACGAACCTTATGTGCAATATTATTTCCGCCATCCGGCATATAATGAATATCCTGTGGTAGGAGTAAATTGGTTACAAGCCAATGATTATTGTGTTTGGCGAACCGACCGGGTAAATGAGATGAGGCTTATTGAAGAAGGAATTTTGGATTTAGACCCAAATCAAGTAGGAAGAGAAAATTTTAATACGGATGCATATTTAGCAGGCCAGTATGAAGGATTGGTGATAGAAAACCTTCCTTCATTAGATCCAAATCAGGAAAGCAGAATAGTAACCCTTGAAGATGGTATTATTCTCCCCCGATACAGGCTCCCAACAGAAGCCGAATGGGAATATGCTGCTGTTGCACTTATTGGTAATACGTATGATGAACGTATTTATGAAAGAAGAATGTTCCCCTGGGATGGCCATAATGTTCGCTATCCTGAAGGAAAAAAGCAAGGAACAATGATGGCTAACTTTAAACGTGGTAGAGGTGATATGATGGGTACAGCTGGTGACTTAAATGATAATGGTTCAATAACTGTCCCTGTTACTTCATTCTGGCCTAATGATTATGGATTATATTGTATGGCCGGTAACGTAAATGAGTGGGTAGCCGATGTTTACAGGCCACTTTCCTATGAGGATATTGAAGATTTTAATCCTTATCGAGGGAATGTTTTTGAAACACTCGTTAGAAACGAAGATGGTAGTATAGCACAAAAAGATAGTTTAGGAAGATTAAAAAAACGGCCAATAACTGAAGAAGAAGCTGCCACAAGAGATAATTTCAATAAAGCAGATTATAGAAATTACAGAGATGGTGATTTACAATCTCGAATAGATTTTGAAAATCAGGAAGCTGCCAGAGGTGCTGCTTCTACTGGTGAAATGTATTCTAAAGAAGAAAACGACTGGGCTTCATTAATTTCAGATAAAGTAAGAGTTTATAAAGGAGGTTCATGGAGAGACAGAGTGTACTGGCTAAATCCTGCTACTCGACGATTCCTGGATGAAGAGAAATCAAAAGATGATTTAGGATTTAGATGTGCAATGACTAATGTAGGAAGTCCTGGTGGTATGAATTAAAATTTTTTATTGAACTAAATATTTTTTTAAAAAACCTCATTCTTTGATGAGGTTTTTTATTTAAGGTGAGTAATGACAATTAATGAATTATATAAGATTTATCAAAAGCACCCGCAAATAACTACTGATAGTAGATTTGCTCCAAAAAACGGATTGTTTTTTGCTTTAAAAGGTGAACATTTTGATGGGAATGTTTTTGCTCAAAAAGCTATTGAGAACGGTTGTGCTTATGCTATAATCGATAATCCTAAATTTTTTAAAAGTAAACAATTTATTCTTGTTGAAGATGTACTTTCTACACTACAACAATTGGCTAATTATCACAGGCAGCAATTAAAAATCCCTGTTATAGGAATTACGGGTACCAATGGGAAAACCACAACAAAAGAGCTGTTAGCTTCTGTATTGTCAATGAAATATAACGTAGCATACACGCAAGGGAATTTGAATAATCATATTGGAGTACCTTTAACGATACTATCTTTTACTGAAAATACTGAGTTAGGGATTGTGGAGATGGGAGCTAACCATCTGGGAGAGATAAAAAATTTATGTGCTATTGCAGATCCTGGTTATGGTTTAATTACCAATATTGGGAAAGCTCATCTTGAAGGGTTTCGTACTTTCGATAATATTATTAAAACTAAGAATGAACTTTATGATTATATAACCCAAAATAATGGACAAATTTTTTACAATGCGAAGGATCAAATATTATCCCAATTAATTATTGGTAATAATGATGCAGTTTCTTATGGTGATCAAAAAGAATCAAAAGTTTATGGGATTATTAAAAAAGATGGGATATTTTTAAAGCTGGAAGCTGTTATTGAAAAGAAATCATATAACTTAAAAACGAAACTTATTGGTGATTATAATATAGATAATGTATTAGCTGCCATAGCTATCGGTAATTACTTTAACGTTGATGATAAAAAAATAATTAAAGCTATTGAGCGGTATAAACCAGATAATAATAGGTCTCAATTTTTTAAAACCAGGAATAATAATTTGTTTTTAGATGCTTATAATGCAAATCCAATTAGTATGAAAGCCGCTATCAAGAATTTTGAACAATTAGATATCCCCCATAAAAGTTTAATTTTAGGCGATATGTTTGAATTAGGCGATAATGCCCTTAACGATCATTATGATGTGATGAACAACATTGACCATAAAAACTACGAAAATATTTTTTTAGTGGGTGAGCTCTTTGCCTCTTTAAAAGTGGGGGAGAATATTTTACAATTTGCTAATGTTGATTTATTCAAAGATTGGTTGAACAAAAACCCAGTTAAGGGGTCCAATATATTAATTAAAGGTTCCCGAGGGAATCGGTTAGAGAGAATTATTGAATTTTTATAAGTAGATATTATGGGAAATAAGATAATGGACCCAATTGTAGGGAAATTAATGGGATTAAGATATAAATCGCACCCATGGCATGGTGTTGAAATTGGAAAAGATGCTCCTGAGATATTAACCTGTTATATTGAAATGGTGCCTACCGATACCGTTAAATATGAGGTAGATAAAGTAAGCGGGTATTTAAAATTAGACAGGCCACAAAAATATTCAAATGTAGTGCCGGCATTATATGGTTTTATCCCACAAACGTTTAGTGGTAAACGGGTAGCTGCTTTTTGTGCCGAAAAAACAGGAAACAGTAAAATTTCAGGTGATAAAGATCCGATAGATATATGTATTTTAACCGAAAAAGAAATTACCCACGGCGATATTTTAGTTATGGCAAGGCCTGTTGGAGGTTTTCGAATGATTGATGGCGATGAGGCTGACGATAAAATAATTGCCGTATTAAATAACGATGCCGTATATGGTGATTATAAGGATATTACCGATTGTCCGGATTTGATTCTTGATCGGTTGAAACACTATTTTCTTACCTATAAAGATTTGCCGGGAAATAAAGCAAATACAGAAATTACTCATACTTATGGTATTGATGAAGCTCATGAAGTTATCAACCGGTCAATGGATGATTATCATGAGCGGTTTAATGACCTGGAAAGTATGCTATCAATTTAGCTCCTTTATTTGGGAGAAAAACTTTTTTCTGCGAAAAAAATATTTTATTACGATGCTTCCTTTTAGTATCTCCTTGTGATTACTATTGCTACGATTCAAAAGTAATTCTCTTCGTTTTAAACGAAGTTTTTTTAAGGATTGATAAAAATGGAGGTGGGCTTTAAAAACAGCTGTAAAATTGCGGAAAGAAAGTTTTAGTAAATAAATAAATGCCGAAAGGCCGTCTAAGGCCATTCGTATGAAAATTGTTGAAAATAACTTGCCATTAGGGAGATTTTTATAGAGCAAGAATAGGTTATTCCGGTAATTAAGATAAAGCTTGAAAGGGCTTATAGGTAATGTTCCACCTCCTACGTGAAAAACCTCAGATTTGGGTTGAACAACTATTTTATATCCGGAATTCTTTAGCCTCCAGCAAAGATCAATTTCCTCCATATGGGCAAAAAAATCATCGTCAAAACCTCCAAAATGATGAAATAGTTCGGCTTTAATAACCATACATGCTCCGGAAGCCCAAAATATTTCTCTCACATCATTATATTGCCCGGTATCCTTTTCCAGCGTATCGAGGATTCGGCCACGGCAAAAAGGGTATCCCAATTTATCGATAAAGCCTCCGGAGGCACCTGCATATTCAAAGTGGCTTTTTTGGTGATATGCTTTAATTTTTGGTTGTATGGCTGCGATTTTATCATCGGAATCCATTAAGTTAATTAAAGGTGTTAACCAGTTTTCTGTAACTTCAATATCCGAGTTGATTAAAACATAATATGTTGCATCAATCTTTTTTAATGCTCGGTTATAACCACCTGTAAACCCATAATTTTTATTTAGTTTAATAATTTTTAATGAAGGATAGTTTTGATGTAAAAAATCAATAGAATCGTCGGTTGAAAAATTATCAGCAATAACTATTTCGGTATCGGGGAAATTTGTAAATTTTGTTAAAGCAGGTAGATATTGCTCTAAAAATTTTTTCCCATTCCAGTTTAGGATTACAACAGCGGTTTTAACCATTTACAAAATTTTTTAATGTATAGGAATTTCCGGGTCTCTTTTATGTTTCCATCGCTTATGCGACCAAAGCCAATATTCGGGTTTTTCCTGGATATATTTTTCGAGTAACCTTAAATGGGTTTCGGTAATTTCATTCGTTTTACAATTTCTGGTTTCTTCAAACAGTAATGTAGTATTTAATAAATATTTTCCTCTTTTTATTTTGTCCACATGCGTATAAATTACAGCAGCATTTAGTTTTTTTGCTATTTTCTCGGGCCCTAAAAAAACGGGTGTTTCCTGATTAAGAAAAGTAGTCCAGTAATTACTGCTTCTTTTTGGTGGCCGTTGGTCCGATATAAGCCCTAAAATAGTTAGTTTATTCTTTTGGTTAAATTGAAGTACTGTACGATAGGCATCTTTCATGGTAACCAGTACCTCACCAAATTTTGCCCGCATTTTATAAAATTCCCTGTCAAAAAATTTATTGTTTAATGGTTTATATACACCAAGCGTAGTATGGGGCGTGAAAAGAGGTAACGTAATTAAAATTTCCCAGTTGCCATAATGTGATGTAACACCGACAATACTTTTCCCTTGTTGATATAGATTATTAAAAATTTCTTGATTTTTAAATTCAACCATTTTGCGTATACGCTCCGGTTTCATCTCTATCAGGGCAATATTTTCAATAAAAATATCACTTAGATGATGAAAGAATTTTTTTCGGATGGATTTTATTTCTTGGTCTGTTTTCTCCGGGAAAGAATTTTTTAGATTCTGATAAACTATTTTTTTCCGGTATCCAATAATATAAAAAAGAAAAATATACGTAATATCGGCAATACCATATAAAATAAAATGAGGTGCCCTGCTTAACAACCAGCTAGTGCCCTGGAATAAATATCCTCCGATTCTTTTCACCGTTATTGGTTCATATATTGTTTGACAATGGCTAAGAAATTATCGAAAACCCTGTTGTTTGCAGCAACAATTTCTTTTCCAAAGATATAATTATTTTCTCCCTTAAAATCAGAAACTTCTCCTCCGGCTTGTTGAACAATAAAAGCTCCGGCAGCAACATCCCAGGAATTTAAACTATATTCATAAAAAGCTTCGAAACGTCCGCAGGCCACATAAACTAAATCTGTTGCTGCAGAACCTAATCTACGAACACCATGGGTGTTTCTCATAAAATATTCTAATGATTCTAAAAAGGGTTGCATCCTTTTATAGTCGTAATATGGGAAACCTGTAGCAATTAAACTATCATTAATATGTTCTTTTGTCGAAACATTGATTTTTTTCCCATTTAAGTAAGCAGGGCTACCTTTCCACGCATAAAAACATTCATCAAGCCCTAACTCATAAACAACCCCCAGAATAATTTCGTCTTTTTCTTTTAAAGCAATACTTATGGCAAAAGGTGTAATACCATGGATAAAATTTGTTGTTCCGTCTAGCGGGTCAATAATCCAGTTGTAAGTTTCTCCCTCGGTTGTGGTTGTTTGTTCTTCAACAATATATCCGGCTTCCGGTAAAATCACATTTAATCCTTCTACCAGTTTTTGTTCCGATGTTTTATCTACATAAGTTACAAAATCGTGTAACCCTTTTTCTTCAAAACGGATATTCGTATTGTTTTTCTTCTCGTTAAGAATAAATTTCCCTGTATTTCGGGTTAAATCAATTACTTGCTGACAAATCTTTTCAATATCCATAACTTTTTTTATTTTCAAAGATAATAAACGATAAGCTGAACAGCTATTTTATTAACATTTTTTAAAGCATCTCAGCGTTAACATTTCCACTTTTTGATAATTTAATTAATCTTACCGGTTTTATTTCACCAATTAATGAACGGTTAAAAGGGATTTCCACTTTGATATAATTCTCGGTAAACCCAAACATTACCCCGTTTTTTTTATTCGATTCGAAAAGTACCTTCGTTTTTTTTCCTATGTTTTTTTGATAAAATGCTTTTTGTTTTTCTTCGGCCAGCCTTTGCAATGTTTTGCTTCGCTCATGAATAATTTTTTGAGGTATTTTGTTGCTAAATGTTGCCGATTGAGTGTTTGGCCGCTCAGAATATGGAAAAACATGATAATATGATGCATTCATTTTGTTAAGAAATTGATATGTATCCTCAAAAAACTCATCGGTTTCGCCCGGAAAACCAACAATTACATCTACTCCAATAAATGCATCGGGCATTAATTGTTTTATTTTTTCGACACGCGATTGAAAAAGCTCCCGGTTATATCGTCGCTGCATTTTAGATAGAATTTTATTGCATCCCGATTGAAGCGGGATATGAAAGTGGTTTAGAATCTTTTGGGATTTGGCAACCCATTCAATAATTTCATCTTTTAATAAGTTCGGTTCTACCGATGAAATACGGATTCGTTCAATTCCTTCCACTTTTTCAAGCGCTTTTAGCAGCTCGTAAAAAGTTTCTCCGGTTGATTTTCCAAAATCACCAATATTTACACCGGTTAAAATAATCTCCTTAATCCCGGATTGGGCAATTTGGGATGCTTCGTAAACTAAATCAGAAATTTTTTTATTCCTGCTTTTTCCTCTCGCTAATGGAATGGTACAGTACGAACAGGAGTAATCGCATCCATCCTGAACTTTTAAAAACGACCTTGTACGGCCGGCTTCGGAATGTGATGAGTCAAACCGGTTAACAGCTTCAATTTCACAAGAATATACTTGTGGTGTTTTGTTTCTGCTTAAATCGTCGATATAGTTTAAAATATTAAACTTTTCATTGGTTCCAAGCACTAAATCGGCCCCTGGATTTGAAGCAATCTCATTGGCTTTTAATTGTGCATAACAACCCACAACAGCTATATAAGCAGTGGGATGGTTATGTTGTATTTTTTTTATGGCTTGTTTACATTTTTTATCAGCATGGCTGGTAACCGAACAGGTGTTGATGACATAAATATCTGCATCGGAATTAAAATCAACTACCTCAAAACCATTATCTTTAAATAATCTGGAGATGGTAGATGTTTCCGAAAAATTTAATTTACAACCGAGTGTGTGAAACGCAACTTTTCTCCCTTTTCCCTCTTGTTTTTTCATTTTATCACTCCTTTTTCGGGAGGCAAAGTTAAGGTATTTAATTTAATTTTTCCCGTTCAGATACTCATCATATAGCTCACGGATAATTCCATCGGCAATACCAACTTTAGGAACAATAATTTCCTTAGCACCCGACCATTTTACAATTTTAAAAAGCAATTCGGAGGCCGGAATAATCACATCCGCACGGTCGGGATTTAATCCTAAAATTTTGATACGTTCTTCGTAAGTGTAGTCTTTAATTTCGTTGTAAATTTTTTTAAGCGTTTCAGCAGGCAACGGTTTTCCTTCTTTTTTTCGCGAAAGCTTCAGCAGCTTATTTATATTTCCTCCCGAACCGATAATTTTAAGTCCCGGGTATAATTTTTTTATTTCTTTTAGTTTTACTTTTAATTTGTTAAATGTTTTATCATCAACCTGTTGATTAAGTAATCGAATCGTGCCAATATTAAATGAATGTGATATTAATGCCTGTTTATTAAAGAATAAGGTAATTTCAGTGCTACCGCCTCCAATATCAACATAAAGATAAGGATAATCGTTATCCAGCATATCTACAATACGGTTATGATAAATGATTTCGGCTTCGGTTTTTCCGTCAATAATTTCTATTTGGATATCTGCTTTGCTTTTGATTAATTCAACCAGTTGTTTGCCATTTTTAGCTTCTCGCATGGCTGATGTGGCACAGGCTCTGTATCGAATTACGTCATGCACTTTCATCAGATGTTTAAAGGCAATCATGGCATCAATCAATTTTTGTTTTCGGATATCTCCAATTTCTCCTGTTGTAAAAACATCGGCTCCCAGCCGTATAGGAACACGAATAATGGATGATTTTTTAAAGGTTGGAGAATCCCCGTTTTGGATGATATTGGTAAATAAAAGCCTTATGGCATTGGTCCCGATATCTATGGCAGCAAATTTTAAGATTTTCAAAACGATGTTTTTTAGATTTGATTTTTGGGATAATCGAAAAAATACTCCACAAGATTATTATTATCGATTTTTGCCCATTCGTTTGTTTCAAATTTTAACCAAACCAAGCCTGTTGTGGGAATATTCTCAATTTTCTTGTTAAGAAAATGATTGGACAGGCCGGTAAAAGTAGGATTATGTCCAATTACCATCAACGACTCGATATGGTTTTGTGTATGTTTTATAATTGATAGCATTTTATTTTTATCTGCAAAATAAATCGCTTCATTAATTTCCATATTTTGATAAGGATATCCAAACACCCGGGCAAAAATAGTTAAAGAATGTAAAGCCCGTATAGCCGGGCTTGACATAATTTTCTGAGGTATTAGCTGTTTGGATAAAAGTCTCTCAGCCATTAAATAACCATCGGTAACTCCTCTTTCTTTCAATGGGCGGTCGAAATCCGATATGTTCCCATAATCTCTGGATGATTTCCCGTGGCGAACGATGAAAAGTTGTTTGTGCATATTAACAATTAGTATTATAAAATATCACTTGCCAACTCGGCTAAATAACTACGTTCACCTTTTACAAGATTAACGTGTGCAAAAATATCCTGTCCTTTCATTCTGTCGGCCAGGTAACTTAATCCATTCGATTTCATATCCAGATAGGGTGAATCGATTTGATGAATGTCTCCGGTAAATATCATTTTTGTTCCTTCACCAGCACGGGTGATGATTGTTTTTACCTCGTGTGGAGTTAGGTTTTGTGCTTCGTCAACAATAAAAAATGAATTGGACAAGCTTCTACCGCGAATATATGCTAAAGGGCTAATTATGAGTTTCTCTGTTTTTTGCATCTCTTCAATAGCTATATATTCTTTGCTTTGCAATTTAAACTGATTTTTTATGACAGAAAGGTTATCGAATAGTGGCTGCATATAGGGAAGAATTTTTTCTTGTACATCGCCCGGTAAAAATCCCAGGTCGCGGTTAGCCAATGGTACAATAGGCCTGGCTAAAAGGATTTGATTAAACTTCTTTTCCTGGTGTAAAGCAGCAGCGAGGGCAAGCAATGTTTTTCCTGTTCCGGCTTTTCCGGTAAGAGCTACAAGCTGGATATCAGGACGTGTTAGTGCATCTAACGAAAATGTTTGTTCTGCATTTCGAGGGTCAATACCATAAGTTCTTTGTTTTTCTATCCGCTGTAAAACCTTATTCAACGGGTCGTAATGAGCTAACGCCGACGATTTTTGGCCTTTTAAAATAAAATATTGGTGGGGAAGCGGATCGAGTTTAAATTCATCTACCGGAACGCCCTCATGCGATTCATAAAGTTTTGATATTAATTCATCGCTCACATTCTCAACCGTTTCTACATCTTTATGGATTCTCTCAATATCTCTAATCTGGTCACTTTTGTAATCTTGAGCCAGAATACCAAGGGATTTAGCTTTCATCCTCAGATTAATATCCTTACTTACCAATATCACTTCGGTTGTTTTATTTTTCTCTTTTACATATTCTGTAATGGCAAGTATTCGGTGATCAGGAGTTGGTTCCGGAAATGATGTTTCTAATTTTTCCGAAAAAGGCTTTCCGGTAACAATTGACAATGTTCCCAATTCTTTTCCTAAAGATATGCCACCATTAAAGAGCTTATCACCCGAAATTTTATCTAATTCGCGCGTAAATTCACGGGCATTAAAGTTAATTTGGTTTTCGCCTTTTTTTAGATGATCCAACTCTTCCAGGACAACAATAGGCAATACTATATTATTTTCCTGAAATTTATATAAACAATTAAAATCATGTAAGATAACATTAGTATCTATGACGAAAATTTTGTTCTTTTTTTTCATATTTGTTTTTCTTTAAGGTTAAGGCAATGTAATAAAAAATCTAATATTAATTTTTATTTTTGTTAAATTTATTAAGAAAAGGTAAGCTATGGAAATAATTCAAGGGATTTTAACTCGTAGAAGTATAAGAAAATATACACCTCAGGAGATTACAAAAGAACAAATTTATGAAGTGGTAAAGGCCGGGATGTATGCTCCTTCAGCCCAAAATCAGCAACCCTGGCATTTTATTATTATTGATAATCGGGAGTTATTAAATAAAATGAGTGATATTCATCCTTATGCAAAAATGTTACGTGAGGCTAAATGGGCTATTGTTGTGTGTGGTGATGAGCAACTAGAGTTAAGCAAAGGATATTGGGTGGTTGATTGTTCTGCTGCTACTCAGAACATTTTGCTTGCAGCACATGGTTTAGGATTGGGAGCTGTCTGGCTGGGACTACACCCACGGGAAGAGCGAAAAAATGCGATAAAAAATTTGTTTCAATTACCGGGCAATATTCAACCATTATCGCTTATTTCCATTGGTTATTCCAATGAAGAAAAAGAACAACCCGAGCGGTTTAAAAAGGAAAGAATCCATCATAATCAATGGTAAAATTGATTACTTTTGAGCCGAAAAATTGTTGGTATGACGTATCATGAAACATTGGAGTGGCTTTTTAATCAATTGCCCATGTATCAGAGGGAGGGAAAAGCTGCATATAAGGATAATCTCGATAATACGTTGGCGCTGGATAACTATTTTCATCATCCGCATACAAAATTTAAATCAATACATGTAGCCGGAACCAATGGAAAAGGTTCGGTATCGCATATGCTGGCTTCGGTATTGCAAGAGGTTGGATATAAGGTTGGGTTATATACTTCGCCTCACTTAAAGGATTTTCGGGAACGCATAAAAATTAACGGAGAAATGATCCCGAAAAATCATGTAGTTGATTTTTTTGATCAACATAGAGGAATTTTTGAAAAAATACAGCCTTCTTTTTTTGAGATGACCGTTGTGTTGGCTTTTGATTATTTTGCACAAAATAATATCGATATTGCTGTTGTTGAGGTTGGCATGGGTGGGCGGTTAGATTCCACCAATATTATTCAGCCTGAATTGTCAGTAATTACGAACATCGGATTTGATCACACTCAATTTTTAGGCGATACCCTTGAAAAAATTGCCAAAGAAAAGGCAGGAATCATTAAAGAAAAAACACCGGTAATTATTGGGGAAACCCAACCTGAAACGAAACCTGTGTTTTTAGCTGCTGCTAAACAAAAGAAAGCTGAAATTTATTTTGCCGGCCAAAATTATTTTATCGATTATGCAATGCAATCGGTTGACTTTATGCAGGTATATAATATAAAAGACAAACAAGGGAAAATTGTTTTTCGTAATTTAATTTTAGATTTACTGGGTGCATATCAGCAAAAAAATGTATTAACTGCATTAATGGTTATTGAGCAACTTCAAAAATCAGGCATGAATATTCAGGAAAGCCATGTGTATCAAGGTATGGCTAAGGTAGTAAAAAATACAGGATTGCTTGGACGATGGCAGGTTTTAAATTATAAGCCTTTAACCATTGCCGATACCGGGCATAATACCGAAGGGTTAAATTATATTTTCGAACAAATTAAACAAACACCGCATAAACATTTACATGTGGTTTTTGGCGTGGTGAATGATAAAAATATTGAAAAGATGTTGGGAATTTTACCACGCCAGGCTACTTATTATTTTACCCGGGCTAATATTCCCAGGGCTTTAGATGAAAAAATATTGGCTGAAAAAGCAACGTTTGCCGGTTTAATTGGAGAAACTTACCCGAATGTTCAAATGGCTTTGGCAAATGCAAAAAAAAATGCAGAGGATAATGATTTGATTTTCATAGGCGGGAGCACTTTTGTGGTAGCAGAAGTGTTATGAAAAGAATAAAAAAAGTATAAAATATTTTTGTAGATAGAAAAAGAGATTTATATTTGCAATCGCTTTTGAAAACAGAGCGAGTTCATAAAATAAAGGGAGATTATCCCGATAGCTATCGGGACAGCTGGTTCAGAGCATCCCGACTACTCGTCGGGAGGGTCAAAGAATCAGAAAGAATAAAAGACAAAAAGGGAGATTATCCCGATAGTTATCGGGACAGCTGGTTCAGAGCATCCCGACTACTCGTCGGGAGGGTCAAAGAATCAGGAAGAATAAAAGATAAAAAGGGAGATTAGCCCGATAGCTATCGGGACAGCTGGTTCAGAGCATCCCGACTACTCGTCGGGAGGGTCAAAGAATCAGGAAGAATAAAAGATAAAGGGAGATTATCCCGATAGCTATCGGGACAGCTGGTTCAGAGCATCCCGACTCATCGTCGGGAGGGTCAAAGAATCAGGAAGAATAAAAGATAAAAAGGGAGATTATCCCGATAGTTATCGGGACAGCTGGTTCAGAGCATCCCGACTCATCGTCGGGAGGGTCAAAGAATCAGAAAGAATAAAAGACAAAAAGGGAGATTATCCCGATAGTTATCGGGACAGCTGGTTCAGAGCATCCCGGCTCATCGTCGGGAGGGTCAAAGAATCAGGAAGAATAAAAGATAAAAAGGGAGATTAGCTCAGCTGGTTCAGAGCATCCCGGCTCATCGTCGGGAGGGTCAAAGAATCAGGAAGAATAAAAGACAAAGGGAGATTAGCTCAGCTGGTTCAGAGCACCTGCCTTACAAGCAGGGGGTCACTGGTTCGAATCCAGTATCTCCCACTACTTAAAATCAAAAGGTTAGCAATATGCTAGCCTTTTTTATAAATACTACTTATTGCTTTAAAATGGATAATTATTATTTCTACATAATTTATTCACAGCAATTAGATAAATATTATATAGGCCATACTTCGGATATAGAAGAAAGATTACGTAAACACAATTCCAACCATAAAGGATTTACCGGAAAAGCGAATGATTGGGCAGTTGTTTATACAGAAATTTACCCTACAAAAGAATTAGCCTATGCCAGGGAACGAGAAGTAAAGAAATGGAAGAGCAAAGTGAGGATAACAAAATTAATAATGAGAAACGGTTCAGAGCATCCCGACGGACAAGTCGGGAGGGTCACTGGTTCG
>JASGMZ010000051.1 GCA_030156305.1 Bacteroidales bacterium
ATCAATCGGCATTATACTGAAATACAGATCATTCAAGAATATCAAAATTAAAATAAATATATTTAATATTGCATGATTGAACGCAACTTGGTATAAAAACCAACACTTTATATTTTAAATAAATCAATAAAAATCAATAACTTGTTCTAAATAAACATATTGATTTATCTATACAATTTAATTAACGATTTAATTATATCTTTGTACCGTTTTTTACAAATACAATAAATTTTAAAATACTATATGATGAATTTAGAGTTGAGCGAACAGGAGGTTATTCGCAGACAATCGTTAGAAGAGTTGAGAAAGTTAGGGATTAATCCCTATCCGGCTGAAGAATTTGAAACCAATACCAATTCACAGGAAATTCTATCCAAATATGATGCGGATAAAAATAATTTTCAGGATGTTAGTATTGCCGGCAGGATAATGAGTAGGAGAATAATGGGAAATGCATCATTTATTGAATTGCAGGATGATAAAGGAAAAATTCAGATATACGTAAAGCGCGACAATTTATGCCCTGATGAAGATAAAACACTGTATAATACGGTATTTAAAAAACTTTTAGATATTGGTGATATCATTGGTATTAAAGGAAATGTTTTTATCACAAAAGTTGGAGAAACATCTATAAATGCCACCGAATTAAAACTTTTAAGCAAATCCATAAAGCCCTTACCCGTAGTAAAAGAAAAAGACGGCAAAATTTATGACGCATTTTCCGATGCAGAACAGCGTTATCGTCAGCGTCATTTGGATTTAATTGTCAATCCTTCAACGAAAGAAACTTTTGTGAAAAGGACGAAACTAACTAATTCGATGCGCGAATTTTTAAACAACAAAGGGTATCTTGAGGTGGAAACGCCTATTTTACAACCTCTTTACGGAGGAGCAGCTGCACGTCCATTTAAAACATTTCATAATACGTTAGGCCAAACTTTATATTTACGTATTGCTAATGAACTTTACCTAAAGCGGTTAATTGTAGGTGGCTTTGATGGAGTATATGAATTTGCTAAAGATTTTCGTAACGAAGGAATGAGCCGTTTCCACAATCCGGAATTTACCCAAATGGAGCTTTATGTAGCCTATAAAGATTACAACTGGATGATGGATTTAGTAGAAGAGATGGTAGAAAAAATTGCTATTGATATTCACGGAACGACCAAAGTAAAAGTTGGCGAACATGAGATTGACTTCAAACGCCCCTGGAAAAGATATACCATGTTCGAGGTTATTCAGGAATTTACAGGAATTGATATTTCGATGATGAATGAAAAAGAATTGGCTGAAACAGCCAAAAATCTTGACATGGAAATTGATGAAACGATGGGGAAAGGAAAACTTATTGATGAAATTTTTGGAGAAAAATGTGAATCAAAACTTATACAACCCACATTTATTACCGATTACCCGATAGAAATGTCACCGCTTGCTAAAAAACATAGAAGCAAAGATGGCCTGGTTGAACGATTCGAAACCATTTGTAACGGAAAAGAAATCTGTAATGCTTATTCGGAGTTGAATGACCCCATAGACCAGCGCGAGCGTTTTGAGCAACAATTAATTTTAGGTAAACGTGGCGACGAAGAAGCAATGGTATTAGATGAAGATTTCTTAAAAGCCATTGAATACGGTATGCCACCTACAGCAGGTTTGGGTATTGGAATAGATAGATTATCGATGATAATGACAAATTCACCATCCATTCAGGATGTATTATTTTTCCCACAAATGCGGCCTGAAAAAAAAGTACAAAAAGATGATCCGGCAAAATATATTGCGATTGGAATCCCGGAAGAATGGGTACCCGTGGTTCAAAAATCGGGTTATTTAACCTTGGAAAGCATGCGTGATGTTAATCCTGGAGCTTTGCATCAAAAGTTGTGCGGAACCAATAAAAAACATAAAATGGGATTAAAAAATCCCAGTCAGGATGACGTAAAAAAATGGATCGAAATAATAAACAAGTAGCATGACAGAAGAGCCCAAAATAGCAATACTAGGTGGAGGAAGCTGGGCAACAGCAATTATTAAAATGCTCCTCGAAAATATCAATCATATTCATTGGTATATGCGGAGCAAAGAGAAGATTGAGTTTATCAAGCAACATAAACACAATAACTTTTATTTAAGCGCTGTTTCCCTCGACACACAAAAAATATCATTTTACAGCAACTTAAGTGATGCTGTGGAAAATGCAGATATTCTGATTTTTGCTATACCCTCTGCCTTCCTTAAATCGGCTCTGGAAAATTTATCCAATGATATTAGCGATAAAACCATCGTTTCTGCTATTAAAGGAATTGTGCCTGATGAGAATTTAATTATTGGCGAATTCTTTAACCAGCATTACCAGGTTCCTTTTGAAAATTTTGCTGTTATTTCCGGGCCATGCCATGCTGAGGAAGTGGCTTTTGAACGACTATCGTACCTTACTATAGCATCGCAAAATTTAAAAATTGCCCGCCAGATTGCCGATTTATTATCATCGCATTATATCAAGACAAGTATTTCGGACGATATTTACGGAACAGAATATGCGGCTGTTTTAAAAAACGTTTTTGCTGTTGCTGCAGGTATTTGTCATGGCTTAGGCTATGGTGATAATTTTAATGCAGTACTTATTTCCAATGCCATACAAGAAATAAAACGTTTTGTAGATGCCGTTCACCCTATTCAACGGGACATTAAAAGCTCTGCCTATTTGGGCGATTTAATGGTTACCGCATATTCTCAATTTAGCCGGAACAGAACTTTTGGAAATATGATCGGGAAAGGCTATTCGGTAAAATCAGCACAGCTGGAAATGAATATGATTGCCGAAGGTTATTATGCTGTAAAATCCATTGTTGAAATCAACAAAAAATATTTAGTAAACATGCCCATTACCGAAGCTGTTTATAACATCCTGTACGAAAAAATTTCTCCTGCAATAGAAATAAAATTACTAGCTGAAAACTTACGATAAAATTAGTTTAGTTATGGAAAACATTCAAATCGACATAAGTAATATCTTCCCTTTTATTCAATTGGAAGAGTTAAATGCATACAAAGCATTGATTAACAAAAAGGTGCAGATGCTGAATGAGAAGACCGGCAAAGGAAGCGATTTTCTTGGTTGGTTAGGCCTTCCAAATAATATTACCCAAAAAGAGATAGATGATATCAAAAATACTGCTGCTAACTTACAAAAAATATCAGATGTTATAGTGGTTATAGGCATTGGAGGTTCATACCTTGGAGCAAGGGCTGTTATAGAAGCTCTTTCACCACATTTTAAGAAAAAAACCAATGCACCAGAAATTATTTTCGCCGGACATAACTTATCTGAAGACTACCATCATGAGTTAACAGAATATTTAAAAGATAAAGATTTTTCAATTATCGTTATTTCTAAATCAGGAACAACTACCGAGCCAGCCATTGCTTTCCGAATTTTAAGAAAAGAACTGGAAGAAAAAATTGGAAAATCTGCATCACAACAAAGAATTGTTGCCATAACCGATGCTCAACAAGGAGCCCTAAGAACATTGGCAAACCAAGAACATTATAAGACCTTTGCTATTGCCGATGATATCGGAGGAAGGTATTCGGTATTAACTCCCGTAGGCCTTTTACCTATTGCTTGTGCAGGTTTTAATATTGATGAACTTATTAATGGAGCTAAAAAGATGCTTGAATTAAGCGTTGCAGAATCTTTTGATAAAAATCCGGTGTATCAATATGCTGCGATTCGTCATCTGCTTTACCAAAAAGGAAAAAATATTGAGATTCTTGCAAATTATGATTTACGCTTAAATTTTATTGCCGAATGGTGGAAACAATTATTTGGCGAAAGCGAAGGAAAAGAGCATCAGGGAATTTTCCCGGCAAGTGTTAGTTTCACAACTGACCTGCATTCTTTGGGACAATATATCCAGGAAGGACTTAGAAACATTTTTGAAACCGTACTATCCATTGAAACAACACACGGCCAATTGAAAATACCCTCAGATAAAGATAATTTTGATAAACTGAATTATCTTGCTGGGAAACCTATCGACTTTGTGAATAAAATGGCGGAAAAAGGGACTATGTTGGCTCATGTAGATGGAGGAGTACCCAATATAAAAATAACAATACCCAAACTTAGCGAATTTTCTATTGGGCAATTATTATACTTTTTTGAGAAATCATGCGCGATTAGTGGCTATTTATTGGGTATTAATCCTTTTAACCAACCAGGAGTAGAGGCCTATAAAAAAAATATGTTTGCATTACTTGGCAAACCTGGGTTTGAAAAAGAAACAGAAGATATGAGGCAACGAGTTAAAAAACATTAAGGATCAGCTTTTTATCTCAACATTAATTTTCGATAATTTCTCATTAATTAGAAGCATCTTATTCATATTTTTAAATGAGAAAAAATCCTGCTTCTCATTAAGAAAATAATATATTGTAAGCGTATTTTTTAAAACTTTCCGGCTTTGCTTAAGATTATTTTGTTCTAATAAAATATCTCCCTGTTCGTTTAATAACTCGGCTAATGTTGACAGTTGTTCAAATGTTAAATTCTTTTTTTGTTTCAGCGCATCAATAAAAAAATCTTCTGATACAGAATATATAAATTCAGAATCCAAATGGAAATATTTTAAAAGCGTTTTATCAATTTTTTCCAACGCTTCACAAAATCGGCCTTTCCTTTTTAATTCCATTAATAAAGAAAGTACTTCCGAAACCTCATCAATAAGTTTTAAAACATCGCTATTATCCACAAATTATATAGGTTTATTAATATTTTTTAATAGGTAAGACATATATTAGCAATGTAAATTTATAAATCTTGAATGATAAAATCGAATTTATGAGTTATTTTTTTGATGAAACATCAATACTGTTTTATGAATAAAAAAGAATACAGATTAAGTATTATACTTTTTCATTTCAAAATATGTATTTTTACGCGCAACTAAAAAAATGAATTATGCCTGCAAACTCTCTGGAAGTTTTAGATAAAATTCATCTCAATTTTAGTGAGGGTGGATTATTGTTTATGAATATTACACTAGCATTTATTATGTTTGGTGTAGCACTTGAAATTGACCTTAAAAGTTTTAAAACAATAATAAAAAAACCTAAATCATTGATTATCGGAGTTATTTCGCAATTTTTTTTATTACCATTTATTACGTTTATATTTATTTTAATTATTGAGCCTACGCCTGCTGTTGCTTTAGGAATGATATTAGTAGCAGCCTGCCCGGGAGGAAATATTTCTAATTTCATTTCTTCCCTGGCCAAAGCAAATATAGCCTTATCGGTTAGTATGACAGCTGTTGCTACTTTACTGGCAATATTTATGACTCCGGCCAACTTTGCTTTTTGGGGTGGCCTATATGCCAACTCTCATCCCTTGTTAAGGCCTATTGAAATTGATCCGTTTCAAATGTTCCAAACGGTTTTTATCATTTTAGGGCTTCCGTTAATTGTAGGAATACTTTTTGCAAAAAAATTTCCCGAATTAACCAATAAAATTAAAAAGCCTATTAAAATACTTTCTTTATTGATTTTTGCAGGGTATGTAGTAGCGGCGTTATCTAATAACTTTAATTATTTTATAAAATATATTCATCTAATTGCTTTAATTGTTTTTATTCATAATGCACTGGCATTGCTAACCGGTTTTACGTTTAGTACGCTCCTGAAAATTCCAAGGAGAGATCGACGTTCAATATCCATAGAAACGGGAATTCAAAATTCAGGATTAGCATTAGTGTTAATTTTTAATCCCAAGCTTTTCCCTCCCGAATTAGAATTAGGAGGCATGGCATTTATTGCTGCCTGGTGGGGTATATGGCATATTGTTGCAGGAATAGGAATAGCCTCCATTTGGGCTAGAAAAAAAATTGAGGATTAGAAAATTCATTTTTATGGCAATAAGCAGAGATACTATTGAGAAAAAAAATTGGGGATATACACTTCTAAGGGCATATGTAAATTTTGTAACCAAAACCTATTTCAGAATAACGGTTCATAATCTACACCATATTCCTGAAAATGATATAATTATTTTTGCTCCTAATCATCAGAATGCATTGATGGATGCTTTAGCTATTTTAGCTACGGTTAAAACTGAGCCAGTATTTTTAGCGAGAGCCGATATTTTTAAAAAAAAATCCATCGCAAAAATTCTAACGTTTCTGAAAATTCTTCCTATATATCGAATTAGAGATGGAAAAGAAGACCTAAAGAATAATGATCAAATATTTCAAAAAACCATTGATGTATTAAAAAATAAAAACGGACTTGTTATCCTGCCCGAAGGAAATCATGCCGGACTTAGAAAATTGCGTACGCTAAAAAAAGGGATATCCAAAATTGCTTTTGAAGCTGAAGAAACTAATGATTTTTCCTTACACATTAAAATTGTTCCTGTAGGCTTAGACTGGACTCATTACTCCAATTTCCGAAGCAGATTATTTATAAATTTTGGGAAACCTATTCCCGTTTCAGATTATTATGAAGAATATATAAACAATCCACCCAGAGGGTTGAATCTTCTTCGAGAAAAAATAGCCGAGGAGTTAAAAAAATATATGATTCATATCGAAAGTGATAAATATTATGAGATGTTTAATCAGTTGAGATATTTATACCTTCCACATATGATTAAAAAAATGGGGTTCAAAAATAACAACCAACCAAACAACTTCTATGCTCAGAAAAAAATTATTAACGACTTAAATCAATTTACCAAAAAAAACCCCACTGAAGCTAAAACCCTAAATACAATAACTTTAAAATATGTACATTTATTAAAAAAATTAAATTTCCGACATTGGGTAATACAAAAAGGAAATTTTTCTATTCCCGGATTACTAGGACAATTAATTTTGGCTATAATCCTACTACCCATTTATCTTTATGGAGCAATACTTAATTACTTGCCCTATAAAATTCCGGTTTGGATAACAAAAAAAATTAAGGATCCTCAGTTCATCAGTTCTTTCAGGACAGTTATTGCATTAATTTTATTTCCAGTCTATTATATTATTATGGCTATTATTGAAGCCAATATCTTTAAATCCGGATGGATTACTTTAGCGTATATCATTACCTTACCGTTTACCGGATTATTTGCATTTCACTATTATATCGGAATAAAAAAATGGTTTGCTAAAATTAGATTTAAATTTATGCAATGGTTTAAAAACAAGCATTTGCTGGAAATAAAAAAAATATACGCTCAGATTATAGATGAGATGGATAAAATAACAGCAACAAAAGAAACATCCATGCACTGAAGTTCACAAAAGGGAATGAATACAACATGGATGTTCTACAATATCAATTAATAAGCTAAAATATATTCTTGTGCATAAATAGTTTTTACCGATAAGAATATGCTGTTCCGTATAAAATAGTAAAAGGAATTTCGCCAAAAGCTACATGTACTTTTTTATCTGTAATTAAAACCATTTCGGCATTAACTAAGGCAGCTTTTCTTCTTAAAACAATAATTGCTGTTCGTTCAAGAGTTTTGGCTGTTGAATAACTGCGGTCGCTCCCCTCGGCTTTAGCTTCAAGCTTTGCTACTTCAATCATACCATCAACATCATCAGGATCATAAGTAACTTTAACTTTACGATAATCATTAATGTTTCTAACCGTTTGTGGTTCTTCGTTTAATATCTCAATTTTTCCTGATTTATATTCAATTTTATATACCAATCGTTGATCCATTTGATGTACTTTTGTATCGCCCGGTAAGGAGTAATAAAGGTTATTCTGATAAATCTTTTTCACATCAACCCGCATAACCGTTTTATCATGCAAATAAACAACATCTGTTTTTAATTCATCAGATTTACTCTCATTCATTGATATTTCTTCTTCATTCTCCTGATCTGTTTTTGTAGTATCAGGTTTATCGGGTAAGATTACCTGTGCATTTAAAAATGTATTACAAAATATAAATGCCAACACTAATACAAAACTTCTCATATCAAATTAATTTAATTGGATAATACAAAAATACTTTAATTATTAGGAATTATCCAAAATCATACCAAAATAAAAAAACTGCCCCGGATATAGAGGCAGTTTTCCTTTATGAAGTAATAATTGTTTATTTCAAATTATTCTTTTTAATAAAATCATTCACAGCCTGGGATAAATCAGGTTGACCGATTTCCTGCAGTTCATAACCTACTTTTACAGTTGGCTTATTAATCTTCACTATTCGCGTTAAGTCAATTGGAGTAGCAATAACAACAGCATCACATGGTGTTTTGTCGATAGTAGCTTCCAGATCTTTAACTTGTTGGTCGCCATATCCCATTGCTGGTAATAAAGTACCGATATTAGGATAAATCTTAAAGGTATCGGCTAATTTACCAACAGCATATTCTCTTGGATCAACCAACTCAGCAGCACCACATTTGTTTGCAGCAAGAGTACCGGCACCAATTTTCATCTCACCGTGGGTTAAAGTTGGGCCATCTTCTATCACTAATACTTTTTTACCTCTAATTAATTCGGGTTTATCAATGGTAAGTGGTGAAGCTGCATCAACAACAACAGCGTTAGGATTAACTTTTGCAATATTATCTCTAACAATTTGGATTGCCTGAGCATCAGCGGAGTCCATTTTATTTATCACCACATAATCGGCTATACGTAAAGTGGTTTCACCCGGATAGTAAGACAGTTCGTTTCCAGGGCGGTGAGGATCGACAACGGTTACCATTAAATCAGGTTTATAAAATGGGAAATCATTATTTCCACCATCCCAAAGGATTACATCACAACCATCAGGATCCTTTTCTGCTTCTCTTAAAATAGCTTCATAATCAACACCTGCATAAATCACATTACCGCGCTGTACATGAGGTTCATACTCTTCCATTTCTTCGATAGTACATTTATGTTTTGCTAAATCTTCAATGGTAGCAAAACGCTGAACTTTTTGTGCTACTAAATCACCATAGGGCATTGGGTGGCGAATAGCCACAACTTTAAGTCCCTGCTCCATTAACAGCTCAATAATACGGCGCGAAGTTTGTGATTTACCACAACCTGTACGTACAGCACCCACAGCAATAACGGGCTTAGTACTTTTAATCATTGTTTTTCCGGGGCCTAATAATACAAAGTTAGCTCCGGCAGCATTTACCAAGGCTCCAATATTCATTACAACCTGATAAGGGACATCGCTGTATGAAAATACACAATCTTCAACATCTAACTCTTTGATAAGCTTTTCTAAATCATCCTGTGCATAAATTGGAATTCCATCAGGATATAATCTTCCGGCTAACTCAGCTGGATACTTACGTCCATCGATATCAGGAATCTGAGCTGCGGTAAAAGCAACTACTTTATAATCATCATTATCTCTGTAATAAGTGTTAAAATTATGGAAGTCTCTTCCAGCGGCTCCGATTATTAATACATTTTTCTTTGCCATAAATCCTCCTTTTTATGTTTTAATTATTATTTTTAAAAAATTGCTTAACAAAGTTAATGCTTAAACTGAAAAAAAATAATTTTCAACAGATAAAGTTATTTCCCGATGAATACTCAAGACTTGAATAAATAGATTTTTCTGTGATTTTTTAGGAGATACAAAATCAAAATCAAAAAACATGTTAAGAAACATATACAAAAACAAAAAAAAGATTAATGGTTTAAACAATTTGCTAAAAACAAACTTTAATTTAGTAAAGATTAGATTATACATCGTGAAATATTACTTCTAATGAATTTTTTAGCACATATATATCTTTCTGGAAAAGATGAACAAATAAAGATTGGCAACTTTATGGGTGATTATATAAAAGGAAAAGCTTTTCATATCTACCCTGATAAAATTAAAGAAGGAATCTTATTACATCGATATATTGACTCTTTTACCGATGGCAACAAAAATACTAGCGAAGCAAAACAACTATTTGCGCCTAAATACAGAAAATATTCCGGAATAATAATTGATATTATTTACGATCATTTTCTGGCTTCAAACTGGGAGCAGTTTTCTTCTACTAATTTAATTGATTTCATTGAAGATTTTCACAAGCTATTGTACACATACCAACAGATGATGCCATCCGAAGTACAAGAAATGTTTCCCAATTTAATTAAAAATGAACGATTATATTCGTACCGAAAAATTGAAGGCATAAAAAATGTATTTAGCACTATGGCTAAATACACTTCATTACCAGATCATTCTGAATATGCAATTACAACTCTTCAAGAAAATTATGGATATTTAAAAAACCTTTTTTTTAAATTTTTTAAAGAAATTATTTATTATATTGAAACTGTCCATAACATTGATTTAACAAACGATTAGGTGTTGCTTAACAATTTTTTTATTTTGATTTTCCCAATTATTTTTATTAATTTGTAACATCTAACTAACTAACACTACCATTTTTTTGGTATGCCCCCTTTTATTTTAGGGACTTTTTTAACGCACACTTTTGGTGTAAGTTAAATATATTAACAATAAGTTTGGCCACTTATTCAAGGAGTTATTGTGATTACAAATTAAAAAAGAGGAAAGTTATGGTGGATAGAATAAATGACGAAAAAGTAAAAATAAGCCCAAAAGCAAACCGAATATTAAACCAACTTTTAGAAGAAAATACCCGATTAAAAGAAATACTACTCCTTCCTGAACAAGAAACGATAAAGGAATTAAAAAAATGGGCCGAAGAAGAGTTAAAACAAAATAGCTTAGCTTATAAATATTATAAAGGAGAAATAAAAGGAAGAAAAACCTACGAAAAATTAAAATGGAAAGATTTCGCTTCAATCCGAATTTTAGATTATATCCATAATGCGAACCTTGAATACGAGGATCTAAATTTAAGAGGGAAAAAAGATATTAGTAATCCATTCCACATTTTATGGTTGGCAGCTAATCACGGAACAGGTGGTGGTAAATATTTATTTTTTCTTGATATGTTGGAGCTTTTCCGTCAATTTAATGGAAAAAACAAATTAACCAAACCCAATATTGATAAAATACACGAATGGATGGATAGACATCCTTCCGGCCTTGATCCGGAAATTATTAAAGCCCGAAAAGAAAATAAACAACGCATTCTAAAAATTATTTTGGATATGATTGATTCCGGGGAAATGAAATCGAGCAGATTTTCTTTCGATTCGGAGATGACCTATGAAGAAAAAATGGAAAAAATGAACGAGTGGTGGAACTCAAAACTTTTCCATTTAAAATTTGCCGTGCGTAAACCCGATCTGTTGAATAAAATGCTTGACTACTCCCTTGATCCGGAGACCATGCAAACGCTCTATGCTGCCCAGGAAACAGGGATTCCTTTTTTTGTTAATCCCTATTACTTATCATTACTTGACACTAAAGATCGTACCAATGCTGATTTAGCTATTAGAGATTATATTATTTACAGCCAGGAACTTGTTGATGAATTTGGGCATATTGTGGCTTGGGAAAAAGAAGATATTGTTGAACCAGGAAAACCAAACGCTGCTGGATGGTTATTACCTTCAGATCATAACATACACAGACGTTACCCGGAAGTAGCCATATTAATTCCAGATTCGATGGGAAGAGCTTGCGGAGGGCTATGTTCTTCATGCCAACGCATGTATGATTTCCAAAGAGGAAATCTGAATTTTAACTTAGACCAATTGAAACCCAATGAGACCTGGTCAAAAAAACTTATACGGCTATTAAAATATTTCGAAGAGGATACACAACTCAGAGATATTCTTATTACAGGAGGTGATGCTTTAATGAGCTCAGACAAATCGCTAAAAAGAATTCTGGATGCGGTTTATGATATGGCGCTTAATAAAAAGAAAAATAATAAATACTTAAAAGAAGGTGAAAAGCATGCAGAAATATTACGTGTAAGATTGGGAACAAGACTCCCCGTTTACCTTCCACAAAGAATTACAGACGAGTTAGCTGAGATTCTATCTGAATTTAAGCAAAAAGCGTCACAAATAGGGATTAAACAATTTGTTATTCAAACTCACTTTGAATCGGCAATGGAAATTACTCCCGACACAGTAGAAGGATTAAAGAAACTCATTTCGGCCGGATGGACCATAACGAATCAAATGGTATTTACTACAGCCGGATCGAGACGTGGGCATACTGCAAAATTAAGAAAAGTACTTAATGATGTGGGGGTTTTAACCTATTATACTTTCTCTGTAAAAGGATACATGGAAAATTACCACAACTTTGCAACCAATGCAAGAGCAGTTCAAGAGCAACTTGAAGAAAAACGGTTAGGAGTTATTCCTAAAGAATACAATGAGCTTGTTCATACATTTCCCGAAAATGCCGAAAATATGATCGAAAATATAAACTCTCTTCGAGAGAAAGCAAATATTCCGTTTCTGGCAACTGACAGAAATGTACTAAATTTGCCGGGTGTTGGTAAAAGTCTTACTTTCAGAACTATTGGCATTACAAGACAAGGAAGAAGAATTCTTGAATTTGATCATGATGCCAATAGAAGACATAGCCCTATTATTGATCAAATGGGGAAAGTTGTTATTGTAGAATCAAAACCCATTGGAGAATATTTAGGCCAAATTGAAGAGATGGGCGAAGATATTAATGAATACCAAAATTTATGGGGCTATTCAATTGGAGAAACAGAAGAAAGAATGCCTATATATATCTATCCTGATTACGATTTTAGAATTACAGAAGAGTTTACAAATCTTGAATTACAAGAATAATATTGAAGAGGGCAACTCCGTTCAACTTAGCATTTCTAAACGGCTGGCATCTAATCGTAAAAAAATAAATAGTAAAATTGTAAACGCCCAAAGAGAAGAACCTCCATAACTAAAAAAGGGCAGAGGAATACCAATTACAGGAACTAATCCAATGGTCATTCCAATATTTACAGCTATATGAAAAAATAATAGCGAAATTACACCATAACCATAAATACGGCTAAAACTCGATCGTTGCCGCTCAGCAAGATAGATCAATCTTAATAATAAAATTACAAATAATGTAATAATAGTAAAAGTCCCTAAAAACCCCCATTCTTCACCAATAGTACAAAAAATAAAATCCGTACTTTGTTCGGGAACAAAATCATATTTGGTTTGTGTGCCACGCAAAAATCCTTTACCGGAGAAACCTCCTGATCCAATAGCAATTTTTGATTGATTAACATTATACTCTACTCCAAAAGGATCTGATTCTAAGCCCAATACAACATTGATCCTTTTTTGTTGATGTGGTTCAAGAAAATTATCAAAAACAAAATCAACCGAATAGGTAAACAGAATAGATCCAAAAAGAATAATTAATAACATTATTACATGTTTGATTCTATATCTTAAAGCTAAAATGGTATAAACCAAGGAAGATAAACCTAATGAAATTAAAATTATATAATAGTAAGATAGTCCAATTTCAAAAATATGATTTATTCCAAAAGTAATTAAAACCGATAAAATTAAGATAAACAAAGCAGCGCCAGAATGCTTCAAATTCCGATGAATAAAAGTAAAAATAATGAATATCAATCCAATAGACAGCAATATTATGGTTAATTTCTCAAGAATTAATGCAAGCACAAACAATATTACCATAACTATGCCAAGTAAAAGAATCTCAGTAGATAATCCTTCACGAAACAAAACCAAAATAAAAACAAAGTAAACCAATGCCGAACCTGTATCATTTTGGATAAATGTTAAAAGAGCAGGAATAAGGATTAAAGCAGCTAATCTCCAGTATGATTTAAACGTATTAATTTGTACATTATAAGTACTTAAATATCTGGCAATAGCAAGTGCTGTTGCTATCTTAGCAAATTCAGAGGGTTGAATCCTAAAAGATCCTAACTGAAACCAGGATCTTGTTGCATTTACCTCCACTCCAAAAAACAGCACTAAAATCAACAATAAAATCATTAAACCATAAATGGCATATGCAAAATAAGAATAGAAATTAATATCCACTATAAATACTAAAAAAGCAATAACAATAGCTGAACATATCCATATTATTTGTTTCCCATAACGCATAGAAAAATCAAAGATGCTCTGATGTTCCTCGTTATAAACTGCTGCATATATATTTACCCATCCTAAGAAAACAAGCAGCAGATACAAAGCTACCGTTAACCAATCGATACTAGCCCATATATTAATCCTTCTCCTCATCTTTTTTGTTCATTAAATTTGCATCTAAAATATATTGCTCCCACCAAGGTATAGAAATTGAATCATTCAAATACTTTTCAATCATCAATCTAGCAGTAGGAGCAGCCCACGTACTCCCAAAACCTCCATTTTCGATATAAACCGCAATGGCAATTTGTGGATTCTGTTTAGGGGCAAAAGCTATAAAGATAGAATGATCTTTACCATGGGGATTTTGAGCCGTTCCAGTTTTTCCGCACACCACAATATCATCAAGATGTACACTACGGGCGGTACTTCCACTTCCAGGCTCTCCGTTAACCGCTAAATCCATCCCATCAATAACAATTTCAAAGTAAGCAGAATCAATAAGTGTATGGTGTTTTTGTTTAAATCTTGAATCTATTGCATTATCGCCCTCAATTTCCTTAACAATATGTGGAGGAATATAGTATCCTCT
>JASGMZ010000052.1 GCA_030156305.1 Bacteroidales bacterium
CTGGAACAATTTCCCAAAACACTAAAAGACGTCACGGGCAAAGAAGTTGAAGACGCAAAAGGACTGGAAGAAAACATCCGTACCACCAAAAACACCATAGAACAAACAGAAAAAGAAATTAATGCCCTTCAGGATTTACTTGACAATCTGCATATCCCGAAATCAGGCGTTTCCGAAAAAACTTTAACAACACTTGAAGACTACGTTAAAAACTTAGATGATAATGAAAAGCAAATCCGGGATATTGATAAAGAAACCGAAGGCATCATCTCAGAAGAAAAAGAATACATCAAAAAAATAAACCCCGGCCTTGAACCAGGCGAATGGGATGGCATTACACTGAATGACATCGCAGACCTGGATGAATTTTTGACTAACGCCCACAATGTGTTGGCGAAGGAGCGTATCCTCCGCAAAGAAATTGAACGGATTGAAAAAGAAATCAGTGATAAAAGCGAAACACCTGATTCCAACACACTCACAAAGGGCATTGATTACCTCGGGCAGTGGTTGAAAACACCTGTACATTCAGCATCCCGCCACACATGGCTTATGCCGGCAATGGTCATTGCAGCAATTGTTACGGCTGTGCTTTGTTTATTTTTCGGATGGCCGGGATTGTTCGGCTTAATCGTTGTCATAGGTTTGCCTTTGATATCAAACTTGCAACACAAAAAACAAGACAATCTAAACAATACACTGACAACCCGTGAAACGGATTACCGGAAAACCGGCCTGGATACCCCTTCATCCTGGGAACCCGGTGATGTAACTGACCAACTGGATAACCTGATTAAGGCATTACACAATGCTGAATTTAAGGAAAAATCCACCGAAAGGCTTAACAACCTGCATCAACAACTGGAAGAGCTAAAATCAGACATCAACGACATCAATCAAACCCATCAACAATGGCTTGACAAATTGAAAGCCGTTCCCAATCTACCGGATGCAGTAAAAAGTGATTTTAGCAGCATGTACTGGTTTTTGAAAAACATCCAGGCATGGCAGCAAGCGCATACCAAACACTCCAAACTGCAGGCAGAACGGGCACAAGTTGAAAAAGGCCAGGGCATCCTCCTGAAAAAATGCAATGAAATTTTTTCCGCATTGCAGCTTGAACCTGCCGGAGATGCTGCCGAAGCCAACGGCCTGTTTAAAACAATCAAAAGAGAAGAAGACAAACGCCATCGGGCAGAACAACAGCAAAATGACAATAATAAAAACATCGAAGAGAAACGTAAACAACTGGAATCATCTCAAAGCAAATACAATGAGATTTTCAACAGGCTACACATTGATACCGGGGACATGCTTGCGCTGCAACAATTAACAGGCCAAAAGCCCGCTTACGATGAACTCATCAAAGAAGCCTTTGCCGCCCAAAAAAAATGCGATGACACACAACAAAACATGAAGCAGCATTCGCTGTATGAAGAGCACAAGGAAGACATCACATCACTGTCACCGGATGAAATTGAAGAACATATCCGTAAGCAACAGGAAATCAGCAAAAAACGGGATGAATACAACAAACAAATCAATGAAATTGAGTTTGAAATAAAGCAAAAAAAAGAAGGACAGGAACTTGAAAAACTGCTTAGTGAAAAAGAAGAAGCAAGCAGAAAGTTAGAAGCACTGTACGAAAGCAACATGGCTTCCATTACCGGCAACATGGTGATTGAAACATTAAAACAAACACACCGTGAGAAAAACCAACCGGAAGTGTTGAAACGGGGTGGAAGCCTGTTTAATAAAATCACCAATGGCAGGTATGAGTTATTAACCGATGAACACAATCACGAGACGGTTTTCAAAGCCAAAGATACCATCTTGAAAGAATCACAACCATTGTCTGAATTATCCACAGGCACAAGGGTACAATTGATATTGGCCGTAAGGCTGGCTTTCATTGAACACAACGAAACAGCGCTCAGTTTGCCTTTGCTGGCAGATGAATTGCTCGCCAACAGCGACGATATCAGGGCAAAAGCCATCATTGATACCCTGATTACCATCAGCAAAGAGGGCAGACAGGTATTTTATTTCACCGCCCAGGAAGATGAAGCTTTCAAATGGAAATCTATGCTTGATAAGCAAGAAAGCATTGATTATGCAGTTGTCGCCCTGGATAACAAAACCACACATGCTCCCATACGCCATATTTCAAATCTGCCAACAGCACCAAAACTGACTTACAGTGTACCCCCACCGGAAGGCAAAACGCATGAGGCATACGCCGCCGGCATCAAACCACCGGAGGTTGACCTGCTGCGTGATTCCATAAACAAGTTGCACCTGTGGTATCTCATTGAAGACACAGAGTTGCTTTACCGTTGCCTCTCACAAGGCATCGTTTACTGGGGTCAACTGCAGAGTTTTTTAAATCATCAGGGACAAATTCCCGGTCTGACAGACAAGCGTATAAACGCACTGCGGGAAAAAGCCACCATTGTAGATAATTTTCTCCGTGATTACCGTGTCGGACGGCCCAAACCCATTGACAGAAGCGTATTGATACACTCGGAAGCCATCAGTGGCAATTTTATTGATGAAGTGGATGACCTGCTAAAATCCCTGAACGGAAATCCCGAAAAACTAATCGAAGCACTTAAAGCAGGCCAGGTAGCCAAATTCCGAACTAAAAACATTGAAGAATTAAACGCTTACCTCGAAGACAACGGCTACATTGACAATGCGGACCCCCTGCCTCAGGATGAAATACAAACCCACATCACAGCACTTGTATCCACCATGTCTATTTCCCACAGCGATGCAGAACGGGTCATTGAAAGGCTGGTTACTTAATAAATCGATAAGGTGGGTAATCAACACACTTAAAAAGTGTAATATAAGACCCAAACCTCAAAATTTATCCACACTTATCAACAACGGCCCTTTCCAGTATAAAAATTTCTGATATTCTGTTAAGTTTACATTTCAATGTTAATAAAACCACAACCAATGTACGACATCAAAGAATTAGAAAAAAAGGGCATCCCAGGTACGCAGGGACATAGTAAGAATGGCACACGCATAGTCATTAGGCCATACCCGCGGGAGCCTCGGTTGTACCACTACCTGGTAGCCCTCTATTTTGCTGTCATGAACCATGGCCCCAAAACCTTTTTCATGGTTGAAAAAGAAGAAGGCCTGTTTTTTTGTCTAACGGGCACATTTTTCCTGCATGTTATTCTGTGCTGGCATGGAGCGGATATATTGCCGGCCATAAAATATGAAAACTTTCCAATTTTTTCGATGATAGCAAACGGGGCATATTGTTTGATTTTGTGACAAAGCGAATTAAAACTTTTTGAATGTTGACAACAGAATATTTTAGTAGAAAATACAAATTAAGCCTCATTCTAATAACTTAAGCAACAGTGCCTCAGAAAACTTTTTATGTTCTTTGATAGATGGTATGCTATTTGTTATTTTTTTGTTAAATTTATATTCAATTTGTAAATGAAATTTTTATTATGAATAAGTTATTCTATTTTCTTATTTTTTTTGGATTATTTACTTTGTTTAACTACACTCTCTATGGACAGGAAAAAGTAAAAGAAATACCTTTAAAAAATATTCAGGGAAAAGCAATAGGAAATAACAACGAATCTCTTAACCAGATTTTACAGCGAGCCATTAACAATGCAAAAATTGAAGCATTACGAAAAGCCGGAATCGAAGAAAACATAGCTTCCTTTACAAACTATTTTCAATCTGAAAACAATAATACTTACGAAGAACTTTTTACTTCAGATATTTTATCTGATATCAGAGGAGCGGTAAAGAATGTTGAGATTACCGATACAGTAATAGAAATTAATCAATTTAAACAGTTAACTGTTCAGGTGAAAATTAACTGTGTTGTTGTTAAATACCTATCAAATAAAGACCTTTCCTTTGATGTTTTTGTTGATGGCATTGGAATGTATTACCCAAGTGAAACAAATCTTATTTTTAGGGTAAAATCAACAAAGGATGCCTATGTAAATATGTTTTTATTTAATGAAACAGAAGCTTACCAACTATTTCCGAGTAAGTATGAACGCTCTTTCCTGCTAAAGAAAAATACGGAATACAATTTTCCTACAGAACTTGTAGATTATATTCTCTACACCAATAAGAAATCAGAACCACACCGAATGATAATGGTTTTTACAAAAGAAAAAATAACGTATACGGGAGAAATTGAGTATAAAGAAATAATTGACTGGATATTTTCAATTCCGCCTGATATGCGTATCATAAAATCATTTTCTTTTAATGTTGTACAGGAAAATAAAATGATTGAATAGGCTATCTGAGAATAACAAAAAATTGACTAATTTTAAAATAAAAATAACCCGATATGAAGAAAATAATTTACCTGGCTCTTTTATTATTTCTATCCGGTTTTCTATATGGACAAAAAGTAATTGAAGGCAGAAGCTCAGCCAAAAAAATTCAAATAGAACCCACTTATGAGAAAGGATTCCCGCCCAACTTATTTGTAGATTTAAGCTTCGTTGATGCAAATGGAAATGGAATTATTGAAGCAGAAGAAAGTGCAGCATTGAATTTAACCATTACAAACAAAGGAAAAGGAAAGGCACAGGGATTAAATGTTGTTATTGACGACAATATTTATGACAGAGATTTTGTAATAGACGATCATAAAAAAATTTACTTTATAAATCCCGATGAATCGGTTGATATTACAATTCCTATAAAAGCAGGATTTAATGTAAAAACTGCAGAACATAAATTAAAAATTAATGTAAATGAACATTTTGGTTACGATATGGACCCTGCAATGTTAATATTAAACACATTGGAATATCAGAAACCAAAGCTGGTTTTTTCCGGGTTGGAAATTGTGGATCAGGGACAAAATGCAAGTGCAATTATTCCTGATGGTAAATTGCAGGCAGGAGAAATGGCGCAAATGAAAATTGTTGTGCAGAATGTAGGGCAGAACATTTCATATAATACAAACTATACGGTATATTCAACCGACAAAAATATTTTTATTGAAAATGGCAAGGGAACATTAGGTAACTTAGCCATTGGCGAAGTAAAAGAATTTTGGGTAAATATAAGCCCGAACAAGCGGATTACATCTAACGATAAACTACCTGTTTACTTATCATTAAGCAACGAAAAAAAATTGGGAGAGTTAAGCGAAAGCCTTCCGGTAGTTTTAGATCAAAAACCACCACAAACAAAAACCTTTGCAGTACAAGCCGATATTGAAAAACTGCAAAAACAAGTTGCGCGATTCGAATATCAATCCAATAAATTTACTGCTAACATTGGAACTGTTAAAAATATTGCCAGTGTAAGTCCGGCAAAAACAGTTCGTAAAAATGCCATTGCAGTGGTTATTGGCGTTGAAAATTACGCTGATCTTCCACCGGCTCCTTATGCTGAAAATGATGCCGAGATTATGAAAAAGTATTTCAAAACCAGGCTTGGGGTTGATAAGGTGGTAATATTTAAAGACAAAGAAGTTTCCGGATTTGTATTCGATGATATTTTTAATCCTGATTATGGTGAATTGCAAAAATCAATTTTAAAAGGAGAAACCGATTTATTTGTTTTTTATTCAGGACATGGCGTTCCTAGTAAAGATGGAGAGAAAATTTATTTATTCCCTTCCGATGGTAAAATTGAAAGAATAGAATCTCAAGGCTACGACCTAAATAAATTCTATCAGAATTTAGATGCACTCGGAGCAAGAAGTGTAACTGTATTTCTCGATGCATGTTTCAGTGGAAGTTCCAAAGCAACAGAAAAAATCTCAACAGAAAATCTCGTTTCAACTAAAGGCGTAAAAATTCAACCAAAATTGATTTCTCCCTGGAGAACCAACCCTAATTTTAGTGTATTTAATTCTTCGGCTGCCAATGAAACTTCACTGGGTTTCGACCCTTCTCAAACCGGATTATTTACCTATTATATCTGTGTAGGCTTGCAAGGGGATGCAGACTTAAACTACGATAAAAAAATCACCAATGGCGAATTATTTGACTTTGTTAAAGCAAAAGTAACTGAAACGTCTAAAAAAATATTTGGGGTACAAACACCACAGTTTAACGGTAACCGAGATATGATCCTAATCGAATTGTAAAACAATATTCCTGATGAAAAAAATAATAATCCTTTTAACATACATAGTTTTTACAATACCTTTTTTGAATGCTCAGGAAGTAAAAAATGTGACTTCTCAGGTTAATGGAAATCTGATTACAATCCAATACGATTTAACCGGAGCAAAATACAACCAGGTATTTGATGTTTCCTTGTATGTAAGTTTCGATGGCGGAACAACATTTCAGGGGCCTATGAAATCTGTTTCGGGCGATGTGGGTGCCGAAGTTAAAGCCGGTAAGAATAAAATTAGTTGGGAACCGTTTAGCGATGTTCCTTCGCTCGAAGGCGATATTGTATTTAGTGTAAAAGCCGATGTAGTTAATAAAAAGCTGGAAAAGTATTTTTTTGTTCATTATTCCGGTAACTATAGTTTGCGTGATGATGGTTTTTCCGCACCTTTTGGATTAACCATAGGACAAATTGGTAAAATTGGCTGGTACGTTTCGGCTCGGACAAATACCAGCGGTTTTGAAACATCACAATACGATTTTGATGGCAATGATGTAGTTGCTTACGACAAAGTTTTATACTACGAATATGACAACGAATATAAATATCCTTCGTTGGAAACATTTGCAGGAATAACCGCACAAATACACTGGAACGTATTTTTATATGGTGGTGTAGGGTATGGATACCAGAAATTTTACTGGCACATGAACGAGTATGATTATATGGATAACTCCTTGCAAAGTGATTCTTATTTGGATTACACCGATTATTCCGTTTCGGGCTTAACTGCCGAAGCAGGAATTATTCTAAAAGCTAAAATGCTCTCTTTTAATATTGGCTATTCGAGCCTGAATTTTGAGTATTCAAATATTGTATTTGGAGTGGGATTCAATTTTTAAAACAGTCATCGGAAAGTCAGGGTTTCGCTCAAAGCGAAGCCCTGATTAAATAAAATAAAAACCATGAAACAAAAACTTACCATAACACTTTCAATAATTCTGGCAGCAACAATTCTATTTTTTGCATGCAAAGAAGAAGAACTACCCAAAATTACAAGCATAAATAAAATTGAACTAAACATTACCGAAGATTCTATTAGTTATGTATTTGCTGAGATTAAATGTGATTTAAACCAAAACCCAAAATTTGAAATTGAGCAATACGGCTTTTGCTGGGATACGGTTGCAAATGTTACCATTGAAAAGGAAAGCAACAATTTTGAGAATTTAACCAGCCAGAGTTTTACCGAAACCATTGAAAACTTATTTCCTAATAAAACCTACTATGTAAAAGCATATATACAAAATGGTGATGTAATTATTTATAGCAACGAGTTAACCATTCAAACCTTAGATGCCAGACCAATAGTTACAACTACCGATATAAGTAATATAACAGCAAATAGCGCACAAACTGGAGGAACGGTAACCGCTTACGAAACATTATTCCCGATAACCCAACGTGGTGTTTGCTGGGCGAAAACACAAAACCCAACAATAGCCGACAGTTTAACAAACAATGGAACAGGCAACGGGATATTCACAAGCCAGTTGCAAAGTTTGGATATTAGAGCCACTTATTATGTACGTGGATATGCTATCAATATTGCGGGGACAAGTTATGGTGAAAATGAAAGTTTTACTACCCTTTACGGAATAGTAACAGATTATGATGGAAATACTTATAATACAGTGCAAATTGGAAATCAAATTTGGATGGCTGAAAATCTTAAAACAACCAACTATGCGAATGGTACAGCAATACCATTGGTTACTGATAATACAGCATGGGTAAATTTAGGTGATAATAATACCGATGATGCTTATTGCTATTATAATAATGATGCAAACAGCCAGTATGGTGCATTATACACCTGGGCAGCAGCCATGAATAGTGCAACAAGCAGCAGTGCCAACCCGAGTGGCATACAGGGCGCCTGCCCTGATGGTTGGCACTTGCCAAGCGATGCCGAGTGGACTGAATTAACTGATTACCTTGGTGGTGCAAGTGTTGCAGGCGATAAAATGAAAGAAATTGGTACAACGCATTGGATAAGTCCAAATACAGGAGCGACTAACGAGAGTGGTTTTACAGCCCTTCCGGGTGGCTACCGGAGCAGCAGTGGTGGTTCGTTCGGCTACGCCGGTGGCGGCGGCTACTGGTGGAGTAGCACAGAGTACAATAGTACGTCCGCTTACTTCCGCGACCTGGACTACGATTACGCCGGAGTGGGCCGGTTTGGCACCTCTAAGTCGTTCGGGTTCTCGGTTAGGTGTATTAAAGATTAAAACAATGAATTTTACAGAAATTAGAGATCAAATTTTAGTTAAACTTTCTGATTTAGAAAGAGAATATCAGCAAAATAAAGGAATCATTCTTACAGAAAGCGATATGCATTGTCTTTTATTTCGAAAAATATATGATTTATTTGATCATAGTCAGAATACCTTTGACACTTTTATTCAAGGAAGTCCTTTACATTCGGAAATAACTTTTTTTAACGAAAAGGGTAAGCTTTTTTATAAACCTGATATAACTATTATTAAACCAGACAATTATTCAATTATACATTCTATTTCTGATGTAATTATTAAAGATGAAGAAATTTTTTATAAACCAACAGCATCCAAAATGTTCTCATTTGGTGGAGATGCAATAATCATTGAGTTAAAGTTTTGTCGTGGTGAAAAAGGTATTAGCAAAATAAGACCATATCAGGAAGATCTCAGAAAAATAAAGAAAATTAAGAAATTAGTAGAACAGAATTCATCAAGTCGAATGTACGGTATTATTGCAATTTTCAATAAAACTGATAAGAAATCTGGAGAATTCGAGCATTTTTTAGGAAAGAATTATTCTAAAAATGATATCCATGTAAGATATTATACAGGTAAAGTTGAAGTATAGATCTTAATAGTATTATTAAAATATTTTGGATATTACCTATCGATCAAATTTTATTGTTTTTTTCCACATATTAGACAGATATCATTTTCTTCATCATTGATAATTAAATTTGAATAACAGTATTTGCATTATTGGGCATAAGTTGGATTAAGTCCGGCTTTTACAATCTCTTCATTTGTTGGTTGTAATCCACAAAATAAGCAATGATTTTTATTTTCTATGATTAAGAAATTATTAAAGCAATATATGCAACGAACTTTAACTTTACTAATAGAATGTTCTTCATATATTTCTTGTACTTTTTTTAAAGTAAAAGGATTTTTTGAATATAGTTCGGTAACTAAACTTAATATCTGAATGTATAATTCTTTTTCTTTTTTACTAAATTTAGAAGGTTCAAGATAATTAGCAATAAAAGAAATAATTGAAAAAACAGCTTTTATGATAAGTTGCGAATTTTTCTTCTTATTTACAGTAAACCTATAATGCTGAATCTTATTTCGTTCTATCCTAAGATTGTTTAAGTCTTCAAAATCAAACTTAATATTGATTATATTATTTAATCTTTCCTTTATTCCATTAAAATTAGTACTCACAAAATCACCACTATCAAGGGATTGTTTATTTGCTTTATCAGTTTTTTCAAAAATTAGAGACCAGTGCTCTCTTGTTAATCTTTCTTTTAACACTAATTCTATTCCAGCAAATAAATGCAAAACCGAGTATTTAATTTTTATGTTATCAATTTTTTTCTCATTATAACTATCTAATCTTTTCTTATTCTTTAAAATAAAAACGATATCTTCACTTTCTATATTAATAAAACTATCAATTCCTGTAATAATGAACTCTAGTCCGTTTTCTAATAAACTTAAATTATCTTTTTTTGAAATTTTTACCATAATTAATTATCAAGCCGAGCGGATTTTTTGTTCGTCGTTAAAAGCCTTTTAATTGTTTTTTTAATATCTTAAGAATCTTCAAGTATTTCCCTTATTCACTTTTCCTAATCCAATTTGCAAACTCAAATAATGTGCAATTGATTCTATTTCAGATATTGATTTAATAAATTTAACTGATATAACGTTTTCCTTTTTAAGTAGTTTAGAACTATATACTTCTTTTGAATCTAAAACCTTTTCAATTGATTTTTGTATTTCATCTTTATAAAAAAATTCAATTCCATCATCTATATTATTGATTGGCTTGTGTTTCTCATTTTCTACTAAATTGATTAAATCAATTATCTTGTTGATCTCTCGTGGTAAAAAAAAATCAATCTTTTCATTACACGTTTTGATAATTTGAACCGGTAAGTCGTTTTTATAATTTCTCATTAGTTCTTGGTATGCAATTTTGCTGTTTTTTAATAATGTAATAATTTTATTTCTCATAAACTATAATTTACTCAGGTTTCACAATTTCCCAATAGCCGGTTTTGGGTTTCCCAATTCGTTTAAGTACACCTTTATCTTTAAGTTTTGCCAGGTTATTTTCAATGGCAGTGGTGCTTATTCCAACTTTTTCAGATAGTTTGCTTATGGATATATTATCCGCAAAAATTAGCCCAAGTATTTTCAATTCGGTATTACCCAACCTATCACCCAACTTATCACCCAACTTCTGCTTGCACGGACGTCTTTCATCCGTGTATTTATAATTTAATCAGTTTTTATAATCACCCAATAGCCACCTTTTGCAGGGCCAACTCGTTTTAATTTACCTTCTGCTTTTAATTTTTCTAAATGGTATTTTATGCCATCTTCGGTAATATCCTCAATAATTTCGGCAATCTCTTTTCTTCCGGCTTTAGGATTATCTTTCAAAATATTTAGAATTTTATGGGTAGTTGTTTGGGTAGTTGTTTGGGTAGTTTTTCTCCACTGTTTATTAGGTGGTTTTTATTTTCCAATGCCCACCTTTGTCAGGGCCAATTCTGATTAAAATACTTTCTTTTTTAAGTTTGTCAATATTGTATTCTACACCACGCCTTGTTAAGCCAGTTTCTTTTTGTATTTCTTTTATGGTTATTTTTGGGTTTTTGCTTATTAAGTCGATTATTTTCTCCACAGTTTTCTCCACAGTTTTCTCCACAGTTTTACTAACCTTTGGTCTTTTAAACACTATGGTAAAAAATCCGGTAAATTCATACTTTGGTTCTTCAAGTCCGGCATCCAAAACTTCTTTTTTCATTCGGCTTATACCGGTTCCTAATTTTTCAATAAACCGCACCCGTTGAAAAAGATTTGCAATTAACGGGTTTCGTCGGATACTTTTTTTTCCAAAATCTTTTAAATCCAGTCCTTTGGGTAATCCCCCGGGGTTAGAAATTTCAACCCGGTCGTCGAAAATTTCTATCACAACATTAGCCCCTTCTTCAAAATAATTTCGGTGGGTAACCGCGTTTATTACCGCTTCGCGTAGGGCAATTTCAGGTATTTCCAGAATATCCTGCCGTTGTATGCCTTCAATTTTATAACTTACATTCAGGTGTTTGGTTAAAAATATAATGGCTTCGTTTATGGTGCTTATAAAATCTGCATTAATATCTTTTCGGTCCAGTATATGTATTTTTTCTAACCAACCCTTAAGGAACAGAAAAGAAAACTGGCACAATGCGCATTTAACGTGATTATAAGAACTCCCAAACTCAACAGTTTAGTATAAAAATTCAAACAATGCTTTCTCTCCTGACAAGGGGAGATGCCGACAGGCAGAGGGGTAAAAAAATTAGAATAAAATATGACCTATCCGGAAATCAAGGAATTAACAAGAAAACTAAGGAGTAATCCAACTCCTGCAGAAAAAATACTGTGGAGACATTTAAGAAGAAAACAATTAAAAGAAAGAAAATTTCTCAGGCAACATGCAATTATTTATGAATCTGTCGGCAAAGAACACTTCTTTTATGTACCTGATTTTTATTGCGAAATGGAAAATCTTGCCGTTGAAATAGATGGCAAGGTACATACTTTTACAAAAGAAAGGGATTTAAAACGGGATGAAATATTGAAAGACTTTGGAATTAAATGTTGAGAATGTATTAATTAAAATAGGAAATGGGTTTAATTTGTATTTTAACCCTTTCGGCTGTCGCCACTTTCCCTTAACAAGGGAAAGATACTTTGATTGAAAGAACTGCTAAAATTTATATTACAGCAGTAAAACATAAGCAAAGTTTTCTCCCCTGATTAGGGGAACTTAGCGAAGCGATTTCACGAACGAAGTGAGTAAATGCCGATAGGCAGAGGGGTAAAAAAACAAAAGGCCAATAAGAAAACATTTACCACAGATAAGTGGAGGCAAGTTTCTAATCCTGCATAATATTAAATCAGCAATTATTAATAACTGATGTTTCCCATGTCTTTAAGCAGCATCAGAAAACTGCAATTCTATAAGCTTAAAAATTTTTTTATCCTCTGGCTTGTTTTTCATTGTATTGACTATCAATTCATTAAAGTCGCCATCTATCTGATGAGCGATTATTCGCAATAACTCCAGAATAAAACCACATATCCTAAGTGATATAGTAAGTTCTGTGGCCTGGTCTTTTGAATGCGCAAAGATTCCCCCGGTCGTTTCGTATGCTTCAAACCTTTTGGCCAGACTTAATACATTGTATTCTATCATTGCTATTGATATATCTGCAATCTGTGCATCGATGTCTTGCGATTTGCCTAGCCCAAAGTATTGTTTGGATTCTTTGAAGAACACTTTGGTACTCCAATGTATGCTATAAATTTGATATGCTTTTATAATACCAAGTTACGAGTTTGTCGATGCCAATAGATGCCATTTGCCCCTTTTACTTGTTTTACAGAAATACAATTTTATTGGGGTTGATTTGTATTCTACTTCAACGTCAGCACAATATAGTTTCAACTGCTTTATCCATTTGACCTTCTTACGGTTCTTCATTAATTGGGCAAGTTTTTTAGCAGTACAGGCTTTGCCTTGGTAATGGTATTTTGCTTAAGCCATCTTTACCATGGCTACAATGTCTGTATTTATTGAAGCGGCCAGCTGTAAAAATTTTTCACAGAAAAACCAACTGTCCATAAGCAACAAGTAATCCACCTTTATCCCTTGTTTTACTGCTTTCTTTATCATGGCAATGGGCACAGATATTTTATCGTTTAGTAGTTCATCTTCCCGTTTTTTACCTGAACTGGATTTTTCTCGTGGTTTTGAATACTGCTTTTTTTGTTGATTTTTTACCTTTTTATATTACATGGGAAACATCAGTAAGAATTAATATTTAGTAATAGATTTTTTTAAAAAAATAAAAATCCTTAACTTAGAGAATAATATTTAAATGAAGATATTATGAAAAACCTGAAAAACTTTTATTTCGTATTTTTATTTATTCAAATCCCTTTTTTTACATTGGGTCAAAATATTTATGAAAAGGCTGCACAACAGAATAATAATAGGCAAACTGAATATACAAAATATTCAATTGCAAGTTCAAATGCATATGCTTATAAACACAATGATTATACGCCAAAATTAATTGAAAAACTGGTTTATTTTATTAATACTGAAGATGAAAAAATTAAATCAATTATTGAAAAAGAATTTGAAGAAGTTGGTATAGAAGCAATAGATTTCTTCGATTTAAATTGTGAAAATTGTGATAGTGGAGAAAAAGTTAAAAAGTTTTTACATGACAAAGGTTATAAAACTATTTTACAGGTTACTTTATCAGGCGAAAGAAAAGCAGGTTCAACATTAGTTTCTAATTATTATAAGACAGCTATAGGTTATGTTGGTTTTTCTAATTTTACAAAATGGACTAATGTATTTACTGTCTTTGAATGGTATGATGATCAGTTTTCTGAAGAGCCTTTTTTAAAATCTGAAGTTTTAAAGATGAGTTCACAACAGTTTGGAGCAAAAAGGGTATTTTATAAATTGGTTAAAGGCAATATTATTTTATTAATAAGACGTCCAATTAAATATGACTTGTTAATTGAAAATAAAAGAAAAAGAAGATAACTGCTATTTTAATTTTCTGAAATCACTATTTAGCTGCATATAATTTGGGCATGTGTGATATTTTTAGTGAAGACCATTACCCAGCTTGAGCGGACAATTGTCCGGCTGTAAAATATGAAAAATCACCATTTTTTCGATGATAGCACGCGGAATTGCACCTGTTTGCCGAATTCCGCTTAACAGGGAACTATGCTTACAGCAGATAAATTTGAAACTTGAAACTTGAAATTTGAAATTTGAAACTTGAAATTTGAAATCTGAAACTTGAAACCTGAAATCTGAAATCTGAAATCTGAAACTTGAAACCTGAAATCTGAAACTTTAAACCTGAAACCTGAAACCTGAAACCTGAAACTGAAACCCGAAAACCTGTTTTATATCATATTGTGTGTTTGAAATAATCTTTTTATCTTTGTTAACAAATTAACAGTAAAATAATTTTTAAACTGAGAAATAGAATCGTCTCTGTTTCAAGGTTAAAGAACAAATCTAATCCGGAGGAAATCTGATGGAAAAGAGAATTGGAACCGCACTTATTTTAATCGAAGACAAAGA
>JASGMZ010000053.1 GCA_030156305.1 Bacteroidales bacterium
ATGTATATAAAAAGACAGATAATTAACCATAATATCGCAATACACGATAAATAATTACATGATAAAGGTGATATTTTGAAACAGATCGCTTTTTATGGAAAAGGAGGAATAGGAAAATCCACCACAGTGTGCAACATTGCCGCAGCTCTAGCAGATCAGGGTAAAAAAGTAATGGTCGTTGGATGTGATCCAAAGCATGATTGTACTTCAAATTTAAGGGGCGGACAGGAAATTCCAACAGTTTTAGATATCCTTAGGGAAAAAGGACTGGACAAACTAGGTTTAGAAACCATAATAGAAAAAGAAATGATAGAAATTAACGACATCATTTATGAAGGGTACAATGGAATCTACTGCGTTGAAGCAGGAGGGCCAAAACCAGGATATGGTTGTGCAGGACGAGGAGTAATTGTGGTAATAGATCTTTTAAAAAAGATGAATTTATATAAGGATTTAAAACTCGATATTGTACTCTACGATGTTTTAGGGGACGTTGTATGTGGTGGATTTGCCATGCCACTAAGAATGGGACTTGCAGAACAGATCTATGTTGTTACATCATCGGATTATATGGCAATATATGCTGCAAACAACATATGTCGCGGGATAAGTGAATTCGTTAAAAGAGGAGGAAGCAAATTAGGAGGATTAATATATAACGTAAGAGGGTCCATGGATGCATACGACATTGTAAATGAATTTGCAGATAAACTTGGTGCAAATATCGTAGGGAAAGTTCCAAACTCCCATTTAATACCTGAAGCAGAAATAGAAGGAAAAACTGTTATAGAATACGATCCTAATGACGAAATAAGCCAAGTGTATAGGGAGCTCGCAAAAAAAATTTATGAAAATAATGAAGGGACAATTCCAAAACCTTTGGAAAACATTGAAATAATGACTATCGGTAAAAAGATAAAAGAAAGACTAAAAAAAGAGAGAATGAAAAACTAAATGTAGAATTAAAGAATAATTAAACTAATGCTATTATAATGCTATTAAATACTTTGTTTTTTGTTATTATATGTTAGATACAGTCGTTTGACAAAAGTAGGTTACGAACATATCTTAAATCAATAATATTCTAAATAGTAACTTAGAATTCCTAACGAGCCTGTTATTCTAAAAATGGAAATAAATCTTTTCAATTAACCGTCAGGCGACTTTATGTTATGGTGATACTATGAAGATTGTAGTGGTAGGAGGAGGTACTTCTGGCCTTTTATCAGCTCTTGCACTGGAAAAAGAAGGTCATGATGTTTTAGTACTTGAAAAAGATAAAGTAGGAGGCCTTTGTAGGAGTGAAAATATAGATGGTTACACTGTTGATATCGGTGTTCATGCAATAACTATGTTAAATGATGGACCGTTGACAAGATTGCTGAACAACTATGCAAGATATATTCCTAATTTCAGAGAATACGGAGATTATTATGTTAGAACGGATAAATTACACAAAATACCTGTATCTATGAATGAATGGATGACTACAAATCTAATCCCACACCGTGACAAAATTTTAATTACTACAAAAATCATGGACTTGATGACCACAGGTTTTACAAAAGATAGTTCTGTTTACGATATTGTGAGGGACCTGAATTTAAGCGATACATCTATAGATTTCTTCAATACAATATCATTCTTCCTAAGTGGGGAGGATATGGAAAAAACGCCATTATGGAGGCTTTTCACGGGGGCAGGATATATTCCAGAAGACGACATACTACCTTTCATCTACAAGGATATGAAGATAAACCCACTAAAATCAGCCATATTCAAAAAATTTGGTACTGAAAAAATTATGAGAATTTTAAACGATGGATTTTTAACATCCATAAAGAACAGTTCTAAGCGATACATAGCCAAATTTATAAATAGAAATAGATATTGGACCCAAGGCTATCCTGTTGGAGGTGTTCAGTCCATATGCAACTGTATAACCTATTCAATGAATACAACCAAAATAAAAAATGAAGAAGTTATAAAAATTGTAGAAGAAGGTAAAGGATACATTGTAGAAACAAAAGAAAACAGTTATTATGCAGATGTTGTTGTATATTCTGCCCCTTCAAGAACCCTTCCAGATATTGCAAAAATTGACGATATACAAAAACACCGCAATAAATTAAAGAATATAAAATTTACAGAGTCCTTAACCGTTTGGGTAGGTCATGAAAAAAACTGTTTTCCTTACTTAGGTTCTGAAGTCTGGATAGATCACCCCTGCTGGGCCACAACTACATCAAATTACGATAAAAGTTTAGCGCCAAAGGGAAAACACCTAATGGGTTTTTCATTTATAAATGTAAAAAAAGAAGATGCCTTGGGCATAATAGAAGACAAAATGAATATAGATTTGGATAAATCAGATATGATTCATATTCAAAAACACATACCTGAACAAGCTTCATGCTCTGTAGGTCAATTCTTTGTTTATCCTAAGGTAAAAGATAATTTCTTTGTTGTAGGTACAGACGCAGACCCACGAAGTATGGGAATAACAAGGGCAGCTTATTCTGTAGAGGTCATGCTCTCTGAATTTAAAAATACGTATGGCATGTAAATTATGACACGTAAATAATCCATAAGATTCAAACCTACAAATTTAATAATTTTAAAATCAAAGATACATTTAATACATTATTTATCGTTACGATAAATATACTCTAACTTATAGGAGGATACATTATGATATTAGAAGAATCGTTAAAATCATGCCCGACAGTAAAAAGAGGAAAATACGAATACTTCATACATCCTATTTCAGATGGGGTACCAGTTGTTAAACCAGAGCTCTTGAGGGAAGTTACCACAAGAATAATTAAAATGGCAGATATGGACATAGATAAAATAGTTACAGCAGAAGCCATGGGCATTCCAATTGCAACCACCATATCGCTATTTACAGACATACCCTATGTAATCATGAGAAAGAGGGAATACAAGTTAGAAGGAGAAATTCCAGTCCATCAGGAAACTGGATACAGTAAAGGGGAGCTATATTTAAACGGAATCCAAAAAGGAGATAGAGTCTTAATTTTGGATGATGTAATATCCACTGGAGGAACTTTAATAGCCATAATTAAGGCATTAGAAAAAGCTGGAGCAGAAATAAAAGATATAGTGTGTATAATAGACAGGGGCGAAGGAAAAAAAGAAGTAGAAGAGAAAACAGGATACAAAATAAAAACACTGGTTAAAATAGATGTTGAAGATGGAAAAGTTGTATTTGTTGATGAATGATTATCTTGCGCTTCAAAATTAATGATACATAATTGCCAACACCAAATATAATACAAGAAATTAAAGTTTGAATTTTTTATTGGATAGGTTTTGTCATTTAATTGTAACGATACATTAGTGAATAAGGTGAAATTATGGATGATATGAAAAGTTTAAAACCAACAAAAATCATCTGCGTTGGTTTAAACTACATAGATCATGCGAAAGAACTTAACATGGAAATTCCAAAAGAGCCGATAATCTTTTTAAAACCAACATCTGCCATAATATACAATAACGATACAATTGTAAGGCCGAAAATATCAAAAAGAGTGGATTACGAAGTTGAATTGGCCATAGTAATCGGAAAAGAATGTAAAAATGTAAAAAAAGAAGATGCGATGGAGCATATAAAAGGATATACTATATTAAACGATGTTACGGCAAGAGATCTTCAAGAGAAAGATGGCCAATGGACAAGAGCCAAATCTTTTGATACTTTTTGTCCAATAGGTCCAAAAATAGTTTCTGACTTGGATCCTCATGATTTGGATATTCAGCTCAGGTTAAATGGGGAGGTAAAGCAAAAGTCAAACACAAAAAATATGATATTTAAAGTTGACGAGCTCGTTGAATTTGTATCATCAATAATGACGTTATACCCTGGAGATATTATATCAACAGGTACACCTCCAGGGGTTGGCCAGTTGGAAAAAGGAGATATTGTTGAGGCAGAGATCGAAGGCATAGGAATTTTAAAAAATTATGTTGAATAACTACATTATCTGCGAATGAGCGATATAAACATAAAATATAAATATAACTAACTAACTTTCACAGTTGTGGAATGAGAAAATGGAAGCTTTAAATCAGATAAAAGTTGGAATAATTACCATTGGTATGATTATTATTTTTGCAACCATTGGATGGATGCATATTGAGGGATGGGATTTATTTACGTCACTCTATGTCTCCATAATAACAGTATCAACTGTTGGCTATGGGGATGTAACTCCTCAAACATTTTTAGGAAAATTGCTGTCATTAATTATCGTTGTATCTGGCGTCGGTGCTGTTGCATATACCTTTTCAGGTATTGCAAGATTTTTTATTGAGGGGCAGTTTAAAAGAATCATAAGGTTGAAAAAAATGCAGAATAGGTTGAAAAAATTAAGTGACCACTACATAATATGCGGTTTTGGGAAATTTGGAAAAGTCGTAGCTAAAAAATTTAAGGATGCAGGAGTTCCATTTGTTGTCATAGATGAAGATCAGCAAACTGTTGATGAAATATTGGAAAAGTATCCTAACCTAATATATGTAGTCGGGGATGCAACATCTGACGATGTTTTATATAAGGCAGGTATTGAGAGGGCCAAAGGATTGATTACTGTCGTTGATTCAGATGCTGAAAATGTTTTTATAACACTATCTGCAAAACGACTTAATCCAAATATATACACTGTAGCCAAGGCCGAAAATAAGAACACAGTTGACAAACTGCTAAAAGCTGGGGCGGATAGAGTAGTTTCACCATACGATATCGGCGGTTCAAGAATAGCAGAAATGTCCTTAAAACCTGAAGTTTTTGATTTTGTAAGTAGTTTGATGGATACATCTCAAGATATGGAAATAGGAAAGTTTCAAATACCTAAAACATCTGGAATCGTAGGTAAAACACTTTATGAGTCTAAAATAAGACCAAAAACCGGTGCCACAATATTGGCAATAAAAAAAGGAAATGAACTATTAGTTAATCCAGGTCCAGATACTGTTTTGGATAAAGATAATATAATATGCGCCTTTGGAACAAAAAAACAGCTTGAAGAACTCAAAAAAATACTAGATGACAAATAACTTAAAATATAGTCGTTCCAAATATATTTGCATAATATATTCGAGGCTATTTTCAATACAATAATACCACATAACTTAGTGGAACGACCATAATAACGCATTGAGGAATATTATGAAAATAGGCGTAGTAATTCATGGACCGGAAATTATAGATAGCGGTTATGCTTCCAAGATTTTAAAACTTCTGGAAGAATTCAGTGAAACCACATATTTAAAGGTTAAACTAGGGGGTACGATGGGAAGGGTGGCGGTTATCGATAACAATTTAGAAAATATTATAGATATATCTGAAAAAATGGTGCCATCCCAGTGTTTAAAAAAACTAAGCGATAACGATATTTTAATTTTAATGAACTATGGTAAATCAAAGGAAACTGGACATACCTTTGGAAAAATAGTTGTAAGCAGGGCGAATGTTGATAAACCAATAATACAGATAGAAAGACCCGGTGAAAAAGACGGAACAATTTTAATATGGGATAATAATGCTACTAACTCAGATAAACTAAATAATTTAATAAATTACCTATCTGAAAAATTAAATTTAAAAGTTGAAAGTTGCATAAGTGAAGGACTAAATACATGGAAAGATGGCAATAAAACATTTAGGAAAGTTCATGGGGTAGATAAAAACGAAACGATTATGCTAAATGGAATAATAATTGGAAAAGCCCTTGAAAATAACATAACCATAGTCGAAGAAGACGGAAAAATAGTGGATATAATAAATGGGGAAGTTAAATGGCATGGTGTTGAGAAACTCGGTAAAATCAATTTAGAAAAAGCCATTATAAAGACTGGAATTTTAAGAAGACATCCTCCGAATATTAAGAAAAATAAAAAAGAAATGAAAATAACAAAGAAAAATGAAAACGATAAAAAGGGGGGAGAAGTTATCATCATAAATCATGCTGGAGAAGACGTGCTAGAGTATATAAAAAATAAAACCAACCCCATAGTTATAACAATAGGGGACGATACAACAACAATTTGTGGAGACATTTTAGCTAGATTTGGGATAAAAATAATAGGAATCACAGACGGAGATAGGGACGATATTTTAAAAGATCCAATAATTACGGAAGGTTCGAATATCTTTTTAATAAAAAACTGGAAAGATGACGACGTTGGAAAGATATTGGGGAAAAAACTGAAAAATAAAAACTTAACCTATGATGATACATTATATCGTATAAAAGAGATTCTAAATAAAAATAAAATTGATTATTGTATTAATAAATATTAACAAAACTATGAGGGGGGGAATATATGGATAATATTCTATCGAAATATAGAGATAGATTAGTAAATATCAGACGAAATAATAAAACACTAAATTTAGGAAAATTGACTAAAAAATTCTTTGACCTATCGGAGCTCTGTGAGTATAACTTCAATGAGGGGGCCTTGGTTGATTACACTATTTCATGTAAAGAATATGATTTATTTAAAATTGGAATATTTAAACAATCGACTGAGGAAAATCTAAAACGAAGGGATAATGAAGAAAAGATTTATAAAAAATTGCGAAAAATCGACCAAGAGGCAGATTTGATAAAAAGGACGAGTGGAATGCATGTGGAATATATTGGATATCCATTTATCGAAGGGAAAATTGGAGATGCAACCATAAAAGCACCGTTATTATTGTTTCCAGTAGATTTAACTACAAATAGAAAGACTCAGATAATTAAATTAACTCCTCAAACTGATATGGGCATTCAATTTAATAAATCATTAGTATTTGCTATTGAAAAATATTTAGGGCAGTCAATAGATGAAAACGACCAAATTGAGATAATAAACATCATAGTTAATAAAAAAATCGATTTAAATCAAAGAATAGCAAAGATTCTAGAGGTATTGTCAAAATATATCCTTATAAGTGATGAATTACCAAAAGCAACCATTGAAAAATTTTCTGATAACTTAAATGATGAGAAAATTTTTAGGTTGGTAGATGAAAACGACCAGATAGGGATAATAAACACCAAGTTAATAAAAAAAACTGATTTAAATCAAAAAACAGCAAAGATTATGAAGATATTATCAAACTTAAATAATGAGAAAATTTTTAGAATAAGAAATTATATGATATTAGGAATTTTCGTTCAATTTTCAAATGCCATTGCAAAAGACTATGAAAAACTTATGAAATTAGATGATTTGGGATTAATTAGTTATTTATTAAACGGTAATTCAGATTATGAATTTGATGGAATAGATATTGACGATATTAGTGAAAATGAAAAATATTTTATATCGGACATTGATCCAAGTCAAGAAGCCAGTATAATGTCAATTGTTAACTCAAATAATAAGGGAATAGTAATACATGGCCCCCCGGGAACTGGGAAATCACAAACAATAGTTAATTTAATAAGTCAGTTTGTGAAGGATAAAAAGAAAGTTTTGATGGTATGTCAAAAAAAGACGGCTCTTGATGTGGTAAAAAATAGGTTAGATGCAGTAGGGATTAAAAATGCAGTATTAATTGAAGATTATGCACGAGATAGAAATCATACACTTAAAGAAATGGAAAAAATTATCAATGAGTGCGATATTCCTAATTATTATAATGATTATGAACTACAAAAAATAAATAACCAAATTGATGAAAAAATAAAAGAATTAAATGAATTAAAAGAGATTTTAGGAAAAAAATATGAATGTGGGCTCTCTCTTTTTGAACTGTACTCTAAAAATAAAGATAAAAACAATATTGTAAAAGAATCTAAACTTAGAAATATTTTTTTAAAATATAAATATGATGAAGTAATGGATTCTCTAAGTAAATTGGAAAAATTATTACCATATGCCAAATATGGCAATGGTATTATGCAATTAAGAAAAAATTGGAAAGATTTAGCATACACTGATAAAGAAAAAATTGAAGAATTACTAGAACAACTGATTAAATTGAATAAAACCATTGAACATTTTGAAATACCTAACTACACCAAAAAAGAATATAATCATAAATTATTAGATGAAGTTTATAATTATATGCAAGATATTCAAAGGTTGATTGAACTGCTTAATGGTGGTAAACTAGAATGCCAAATTCTAGAAAATAAAATATCTAGTTTTGAAAGTCAATTGAAAATATTGGATAAGCTAATAATCCCCGACAACTCTCAAATTAATTATAATGAACTAAAACAGAATGAAACTTATTTAATAACATATGGTAAATATTCTAAACAATTATTTGTATCAAAATTTATATCGAAATTATTCAATTCAGAATTTAGGAGCTCCGAAAAAATAGTTAAGGAATTAGAAAATAAATCAAATATTGGCTTTAAGGAATTGTATAAAATTTACAAATCATTAGAATCATTGGATGACAATTTTAATATTCCTGAAAAATTAACCAGAACTACAATTGAAAATTGGAAAGAGGAAAAATTAAACGAATTATTAATTTGGAAAATATATTATAGGTTAAAACCGAAATTCGAGCTCCAAGAATTGCTAAACAATGAAACCGAAATTTTAAGAACCTTAAATAAATTAAAAAGTTTTGGAGAATTGCATACACAATATCAACAAAATTTAAAAGTGCTATCTGGATATTTCAACAATGTTGAAACATTGAGAAATAATCAAATGATGGAAATTTTAGAGTATGTTACTGATGAATTTGATGACATACGATATTATGACACATTGAAAGATGATTTAAAAAATAATGCAGAATTGATATTATTTGATTATTTGAGCAAATACGATAAGGATAATATTTTAAACACTTATTATTATATTTGGATTGACAATATAGAGAAAAATTCAAAAGTATTCAGGACTGTCAAAAAAATAGACAATTATGAAGATATTAAAAAGGAGTTAAATGAGTTATATTCTCAAAAATTCCAAGAAACAAAGAAACATTTAAACGCAGTACTAAAAAACATTGCACCATGTAAAGAAGCAAAAAACAAAATACCTTATGAAGCAAATAAAAAAAGAAGAAGAAAACCACTAAAAGAAATAATAGAACTATATGAAAATGATGTATTAGATATAATCCCAATATGGCTGACAACTCCCGATGTAGTTTCAGCAATATTCCCATTAAAAAAGGGATTATTTGATATTGTAATATACGATGAAGCTTCGCAAATGCCTATGGAATACGCCCTTCCATCACTATATAGGGCTAAAAGATTTGTAATTGCAGGGGACGAGAAACAATTGCCACCAACTGACTTTTTCAAGGCTTCCTTTGATGACGATGATGATGAAATTGAAGGTATAGATGAGCTCGAAGCAAAGTCATTGTTAGAGCTCTGTAAAACACGATGTCCAACGGCGTTATTGTCATACCACTATAGGGCAAAATATGAAGAGATTATAAACTTTTCAAATTATGCTTACTATAATGGTAAAATAGCAATTTCACCAAATAAACACAGAGGAAGACCATTTGAATTTATAAAAGTTAATGGTAGATGGGAAAATAGAAAAAACTATGTGGAAGCTAAAAAAGTTGTTGAAAAAGTCTATGAACTATTAAATGAAAACAGTGAAAAATCCATAGGAATAATTACCTTCAATTCTGAGCATAGGGATTTAATAATAGATGAACTGGAAAGAAAAGCATCAGAGGATGATGAATTTAGGATACTATATGAAAAATCCTTAAATCTTAAAAAAGACAATGAAGATATGAGTCTATTTGTTAGAAATATTGAAAATGTTCAGGGTGATGAAAGGGATATTATTATATTTTCAACGGCATACGCAAAAGACAAGGATGGTCGATTGAGGTATAATTTTGGACCATTAAGTAGAGTTGGTGGAGAAAATAGGCTAAATGTTGCAATAACGAGGGCAAAGGAAAAAGTGATAATAATTACATCAATTGAACCAGATGAATTAAAAGTTGAAAATTTAAAAAATGAAGGTCCAAAATTGCTAAAAAAATATATGCAGTATGTGAAATTTATATCTAATGGAGACTATGCAAACGCCGAAATAATATTGAATTCACTTTGCAATATTGAAAAATTAAATGAATTACAATTTGATAGCCCATTTGAAGAGGAAGTTTATGATGAATTAACAAAAAGAGGGCATACAGCCTACACTCAGGTTGGATGTTCAAAATACCGGATAGATTTAGCAATAAAACATCCAAAAGAGGATAAATACATATTAGGAATAGAGTGCGACGGTGCAACATACCACAGTTCAAGAAGTGCAAAAGAAAGAGATATGTATAGGCAGAAGTTCTTAGAAATGAAAGGCTGGAAAATCGTTAGAATATGGAGTAGGAATTGGTGGAAAAACAGGGAAAAAGAAATCCGTAGGATTGAAAATGAAATAAAATATACTTAAAAATAGTGATAATATGAAATTTTACAATGCCATTTTGGATTTCTTCCAGGAAAAAAATATAAAAACAGTTTTTTCGTACCCTGGAGAACAAATTTTACCACTATACAATGCATTAAATGAGAGCTCCGACATAAAAAATATAATGGTTAGACACGAACAGGCCGCAGCTCATGCAGCGGATGGTTACAGTAGAATAACAAACTATTTAGGTGTTTGTCTAGCCACTGCAGGTCCGGGAGCTACCAATTTAACAACGGGAATAGCAACGGCATATAAAGATTCTTCATCGGTAATCTATATAACCGGAAGATGCAACCGCAAATATTTAGATAAAAATTACTTTCAAGAGATGCCGATGGATTTTTTGAATATATATAAAGGATACTTCATAGATTCTGGCGATATTAACTACTTTGAAAAGGCATTTTCCGAAACTCTGGATAGTAAAAAACCTATTCATTTAAACATTCCAGCGGATGTTTTAAATTCAAATTTGGAAAACTATAATATATCCCATAGAAACAGCATTCATGAAAATATTGATGGCAAGGATAGTACCTATCAGCATATAATAAAAACCAAAAACATTAATAAACCATTATTACTTATAGGTCAAGGTATTTATGGAAAGTTATCGTATAAAGAAATGTTAAAAATAAATGAAATACTAAAAAACAGTACCATCCCCATTGCAACAACTTATCCTGCAAGGGGCGTTATTGATGAAAATAATGAAAAATGCTTAGGATTGGTTGGAAGAAGAGGAACTTATTTAGCAAATAACTATCTTCTAGAATGTGATGCAATTTTCTCAATTGGAGCTAGTTTTTCATACAACACGATACCTGAAAGCATTAGGGATAGAATTTTTCCAAAGATAATTGATTTAAAGGTTAAAATCAACAATATAAATGAAATTAATGTTTTAATGGAAGAATTAAATAGTTTGGATTATAATGTTAATGAAACCACCTCTAAAGAGTTAAAAATAGATGATAAAGCAAAAAATTATAAAAACATAAAATTAGGAGACCAAAACAAAGTGAAAGGTTGTGAAATCGAGGTTTTACTCGATTATTCCTCAAAGATTAATGAAATAATTAAAAATCTACCTGAGGATACCATAATAACCACAGATGCTGGAAACCATACGGTTTTTGTATCTTTACTAAAAAAATGTGTAGCTCCGAGAAATATCATCTCATCCCATTCTATGGGAACCATGGGATTTGGACTTCCATGTGCCATTGGAGTTAAATTTGGATGTTTAGATTACAAAATTGATAGAGAAGTAGTCTCAATAAATGGTGATGGCGGATTCCAGATGAATATGCAGGAATTAGCCACGATTTCAGAAAATAACTTAAAAATACTTATTATAGTTATGAAAAACAATCGATTAAACGTTTTTGGAGATATAAAAAATCCGGATTTCAATAAAATAGCAGATGCTTATGGGATCGATAATGTCTATATTGAGAATATCGAAGATATTGGGGAAAACGTTAAATACTATCTGAAAAATTCCAAACCTTATTTAATGGTTATTGAATGTGAAAACGAAAAATTGCCTAAACCAGTATTTTTAGATGTCTAAAAACTATCACCCTGTTTTCAAAGACATTTAAAATAAGAGCTCTTTGAAGAAATTCAAAAACCCATTTAATTATTATTTAAATTATTATGAATTTAAAGGTGAAATTATGATGGACGAATTATTTAGAATTTTACCTAGCAATATACATTTTAATGTTACAGAGCTATGTAAAAAAACCTGGAATCAGAACTGGGAAGTACCAGAAGGGCTTATATCCATTGTAGGGCTTAAAAATGGTAAAAAACCTGTTTTCCACTATGGAGTAGCTGGAAACTGTAGGAAAAAATTCATATTAAAAAAAGGAACTTCAAACAACGGTAACAAATTCATCAACGCCAGGCTTTACTTTGAATTCGATAGAAATGAAATAATAGGAAAAGAAAAATACGTGGTTGCCAATGGATTCAATGGACTTTTATTATGTATTAAAATTAGCAAGGAAGAATTTATAAACACATTTAAAAAAACACTACTCGAAGAATACAATAAAAATGATGAACACACCAAAGAAGTTTTAGAAAGGATGAAAGATAGAAACATGTTTGAATCCATTGAAGAAAGTGCCCAGTATATTGCAAACAGAGATTACAACTGGTTAATTGGTAGATTAAAATATAAATCAAAACTATTCAACTATTCAGGGCAAGGGTATTGGTTACTTCCACTTAAAACCAAAATGGAAATCACACCCGGTTTTATAGTTAATGACAACAAAATAATAATAGATTTAGAAGATACTACACTATTTGAAAACTATTTGATATATGTAGATACCAAAAATAGTATTATCAGATATAATGGAGAGAGGCTGTGTACCACAGGTTTCTCAGTTATAGATGAAATAAGAAAGCAAATTGATGATTATACCTGTCCTTGGTGTGGTGGAAGATTAAAAATGATAAAAACCAAAAAAGGAGAATTCTTAGGATGTTCAAACTACCCTGGTTGCTTATATAGAAGATTTTTAAATAAATAAACTATTTTTTATATTTTATATTAAATTTGATATCAATATTTTAAAAGAGAGATTTAAAAAGGAGGTGTGTTGAAGTAGAAAAAAGAAATGTATTTGCACCAGTTAACACCTCTACCATGGGGCAGAAGTTCTTGCCCCATACAATAATATCCATTTTAGTTTTTACGCATTCCCTACAAGCGTAACTTCAAACTTCCCCTCCCTGAATCAATTTATCTAACCACTTGGTGGTAGACTTCTTACGAATCTATACTCAGGTATTAGGTAAATTCCCCCGATATTATATTATCATAACTAGTATATAAATGATAATGATTTAAAGTTAAAAAAAATTATGAATGTAATGATATGTGTTATATTTTTTTCGATAGTTTTTTGAACTCATAATATAATACTTATTTTGATAGTTAGTTTGTATAATAAAAAACATTGTTTTTTTAGCAGTTAAATTTATAGTGGTGTGCATTATTTACTTAACTAATAAATGTAGGTAAATTTTATTTGAACGTAAATATATACTGCTAAATTGAAACATGGGCATATTCACTACAGTTATTTAATTTTAATGTATTATTTAGTTCATTGAAATTGCGCATCACTATATTTGTAATTAGAATTTTATCCATTTACTTGGAGGATAATATGGCCATTAAAAATATAATCATAAAGGGCATAGTTCAAGGAGTGGGATTCAGGCCTTTTGTTTACAGAATAGCCCAAGAAAACCGTTTAAAAGGATACGTTAAAAATATGGGAAATTACGTTGAAATAGTTGTCGAGGGGGATGAAAACAGCATAAAAAGTTTTTTAAATGATTTAAAAAACAAAAAACCCCCACTATCTCAAATTAATGAAATAAAAATAAAGGATATTGGGCATGATTTGGTAGGCACTTACGATAATTTTAGTATTGAAAAAAGTGAAAAATCACCAGAAGATGAAGAGGGAACAATACCTCCAGATATAGCAATCTGTGACGACTGTTTAAAGGAAATGATGGATAAAAACGACGTTAGATGCAAATATCCATTTATAGCCTGCACAAACTGCGGTCCAAGATTTACAGTTATTGAAAAACTCCCATACGATAGAGAAAATACATCAATGAAAGAATTCCCATTGTGCGACGACTGTTTAAAAGAATACGAAAACCCGATGGATAGGCGATTCCATGCCCAGGCTACATGCTGTCCAAAATGCGGCCCCAAGGTATTTTTAACAGATAAAGAAGGAAATATTTTATTCGAAGAAGATAATTCGATAAACAACCATACTAATCTTTCAGATTCGCTGGTTTCTCA
>JASGMZ010000054.1 GCA_030156305.1 Bacteroidales bacterium
TGTAATATCTTAAACAAAGCGGATATAAAAACCATAAAAAAGCTTATAAATGCAGCAATATAAAGCCATTTACTGGTTTTATTTTTTTGTCCTTTGTAATGATTTATCAATGCTATCGGTAAAAACCAAAAACATAATAAGAGTAAGGATAAGGTAATTGCCGCACCAGCCCCGGGCCAGTGATTAACTTTAAAAATACTACCTATTACCAATAGGTTTGCAATTATAACGCCTGATATATATATTATTTTCTTCATCTTTTTAAATTTATTCATTAAGTATTAACTATTCTTTTACATCAACTTGGTTATTTTCATGGTAACTTATAATCAAGTTTTCGGCAAGATGAATATTTCTATCTATATCCGATAGTTTAATAAGCGTAGTGTATAAGCTGCTAGCTTTAAAAACCTTATCTTCCCAGGTTTTTAAGGCTTCATTATCAGAGTCATCAAGCATAAACAAATGATCTATTTCTCGAGTATAATCCTGATTTTGATCTAATCCTTTAATCAAATCACTCTTATAAGCTAATAAACCTTGTTTTAGCTTTTTAGCGTATTGTTCGCCTTCTTCGCTAAAAAACAATTGATCAACAATCGCATACTGTCCTTTGTCTGATATTAAATCAATATTGCTTAAGTAGGTATCAACTTCAGCATTGGACATGTTTTGAGATTTTACAATTAATTCTCGTTTGATATTGTTTATTAAATGAGTTAGTTCTTCGGTTTTTTGATGTATTTCTTTTAAGGACTGATCGGAACTATTCGCATTAAAATATTCCAGATTAGATTTATTGAAATAATCCTTTTCAATTTGAGCATAGTAATCGGTGTAAGATACTGACGGCCAAACCTTCTTTTCGAAATTAATACTGACTAATGTTCCAAACATTAAAAAGAAAGAAATTCCAATGATGATATAAATAAAACGCCCACTAATAAAATCAGTCTTTTTATAAATATTTTTTACATATAATGGTAAAAATACTGAAACGATTAATATTGCTCCCATGATTAGCATTAAAGATGCACCGGGCCAATGTTGTATTTTAAAAAGTGCTGATAACTCGAAAATTATTACGCCAATTACACCAATAGCATAGATCCCTGTTTCTTTTTTGTTTTTACTCTGAATAGCATAGTTAATAAGCCATATAGGAAGAAATAATAATAAAAGAATCCCCCAGCCACTAACTAAAAGATTAGATGCACCTGGCCAATGTTGTATTTTAAATAAAATTCCAAACATTAAAAATATCCCGCCTAATATTGCCAAAATATGTAAAAAAAGATTTTTTCGACCCCTTTTTCTATAATTGGCCAAAATAGTTGCCGGATAAAAGATTAATCCCAATAAAAGAAATCCAAGACTTAAGCCAATTGACGCACCTGGCCAATGCAGAATCTTGAATATAGTTCCTAAACCAATTAAAGCTAAGGATACATTTCCAAAAATTTTCATGGTTGTTTTCATAAATCTGTATTTTTGATCGATTAATAAAATAGTGTCTTCCTGGATTCGTTGTAATCCGGAATCACCAAATTTACACTGTACCCTTTCCAGCGCTTTATTAAATGATAAACCTACAGACATTTCTGATTCAATATCACAACAAATATGATCAATTAAATCATCCGGAAGATGAGAATAAGTAATATCAGAATTACTTACAATCTCATTTACTATGAGTAATTGCTCTTGAGTTAACTCAGCCATAGCTTAAACCTAAGTTCGGTTTTAGAAAAATACCCATGGTGTCAATAAATTCCTCCAGTTCCTTAATTTTCTCAGCAGCAAAACTGTTACCCTTCGGTGTAAGATAATAATAAATCCTGTTTCGGTTATTCACTACTTCCGATTCGGTTTTTACAATACCGTCATTCTCTAATTTATGAAGTATCGGATAAAGTGCTCCATAGGTAAGCTTTATTTTGCCACCTGAAAGTTCAGAAACTTTCAAAGTTATTTCGTAACCATACATTTTTTCATTCTCAGCCAATAGTTTTAAAATAATTGACTTTAATGAACCCTTAAGTAAATCTTTTGATATCATAACACAAATATATATAAGTTACTTATATATTCCAAATTTTTTATATAATATTTTATATAAAAAATCCTGTTAAAGTTTAAAACTCCAACAGGATCTACAATAAAGTTCATTTATCAATGATAAATTATTTTAAAGCAGCCTTGCTAAAAATATATTCATTAATAGGTTGATTAAAAATTATTTCATCCACAATAAACTCAGTACCATCACCTTTTTTTAACATATCTTTAAATACAATTCGCATAGGATACCAGCGACTTTCAATTTTCTTAATATCAGACAATTCTGTTTTCTTTAACAGCTTTGCCGCTTTTAGCGTATAATTCTTCTTTTAATGGTACAAACCGGGTTTTATCAACCCAAATTTTTCTAATTTGATAGTTCACATCATCAGAATTAGCGTGTAATTCAAGAATCCAACAGTCTCTGCCATCGATCTCTTCAGAATCCACAACAGCAGCATCATAATTCTCAAGCAATTTAGAATTTTCCATCATGTCTTCATACGAAAGGTCACTACCCATTACAGATTGACGCAGCATAAGCCCCGAAATTTTAATGGTTAATCTTTTCCAAAATTTAAAACTTTGATAAAGTTAATTTTAGATTGAATAAGTAAAACTGCCACCTGCCTAATGCTGCTCCCAATAGTCCCGATAACTACAGGGATTAGGACTGCTTACTTTTTCTTTCAGTCATCTATGTTTCCAATTCTTTAAGCAAGCGCGCGGTTTTCCGCTTATAAATACCAATTCCGGACAACATGGTTCACAGTACGATAGCAAAAACACCGGGTATAAAACCAAAATAAAATGCCGGCGTAATTATTTTGACCTTGCGGAACCAGTTTGCCTTCAAATAGTTTTTCCCTGGATTCAACCTAAAAATCAAAGTGTTTTTACAAACAGCAATATATCAGCAAGTTACATTAAATAATTAATAATTTTTAGGTAACTCAGCCTTGTTCTGAAAAAGCTATTGAAATTGTTAAAAACATTATCAGGTTAAAGCTGATAGTGGGCAGAGGAACACAAGGAACTAACTGATTTTTTTTAATTTTGAGGGTCCCGCTGTCGAACTCAGAAGAATGGTCTTGATCGTCGGAAAATCGATTACAATCCAAATTTTTTCTCTACTAATTCTATAATCTGAAGGTTTTGTATTCCACTATCATATTTTTTCATGAATTTTACCAACCTTAATTGCTTTAGATTCTTTAATTTTCTTTCAAGAATGATTGCCTCAGACCGGGACTCTTTAGTGGTAAACCAAACTAATTCCCACGGAACACCTTTTGAAGTATAATTTTCTCTTCCTGCGTTATGGCGCATTATCCTTTCATCCAAATCACGGGCCTGTCCAATATAAAGCTTTTGAATTTTTAACAAAAATAATATGTAGACGTAGTATTTCCTATTACAAAAAAAGATTGGTTTTTGGCCAATCTTTTATTTTTGAGCGGGAGACGGAACTCGAATCCGCGACCTTTAGCTTGGGAAGCTAATGCTCTACCAACTGAGCTACTCCCGCTTGTGCTCCGAAGCTTCAGCGAAAGTGTGCAATGCACTCTTTGCTTAGCCTGGGTTTTTCTATTACGCAAATACTTCTCAGAACAAGAGTGGGGAGAGCAGGATTCGAACCTACGAAGGCGTGCGCCAGCAGATTTACAGTCTGCCCCAGTTGGCCACTTTGGTATCTCCCCAATATTTTCCCAATTCGTTGAGCCGATGAGCGGAGTCGAACCGCTGACCTGCACATTACGAATGAGCTGCTCTGACCAACTGAGCTACATCGGCTTGTATTGTTAAGAACAATTTGTTTAAAATGCGAATGCAAAAGTATTAAATTTATTGTAATAACAAACCTTTACATTAAAAAAATTAAAAAAAATCCTTCTATAAACACTATGTTTACTAATGTTTTTAAAAATAAGATGATTAATCATACAACCTTATTCGTTTTCCAAATCTTCCATCTCCAATTGTAATTGGGCCATTTTTATAGCAGTAACTGCAGCTTCGGTACCTTTATTGCCATGCTTCCCTCCTGCCCTGTCCTTAGCCTGTTGCTGATTATTCGTTGTAAGTACGCCAAAAATAAATGGAATATTATAATGCATATTTAGTTCGGTAATTCCGTGTGTCACACTTTGGCAAACATAGTCAAAGTGTTTGGTTTCTCCCTGGATTACACAACCGAGACAAATAACAGCATCTAAATCTGCATATTCAGCCATAAACTGGGCTCCTAAGGTTAATTCAACGCTACCGGGAACATATTTTCTTAAAATATTCTCTTCTTTAGCTCCATGTTTTAATAGAGTTTCGTGGGCTCCTTTTAATAAAGCACTGGTAATCTCGCTATTCCACTCAGAAGTGACAATACCAAATTTCATGCCCTTAGCAGAGGGGACTGTTTTAATGTCGTAATCGGAAAGATTCTTAAGATTTGTTGCCATAATGATTAGGTTATTGGTTTATTTATCAAAAATAAAAAAATCCTGATTGCTCAGGATTTTTAAAGATAATATCTAAAAATATTTTAATTATTCATTAAAGTCTCAACCCGGGCAATATATTTATCAATCTGTCGGCCTTCGGCAGATTCGGGAAATTCTTTTTTAATGGTTTGATAAGCTTCTAATGCTTTATTAAAATCCTCGTTCAGCTCATGTGCAAACCCAACTTTCATTAAATAAACAGGTGCTGTGAATTCATTTTTTGATTTTTCTACTGCTTTGTTATAAAATAGTAAAGCTTCATCAGTATTACCAAGTTCCATATAAGCATCTCCAATTGCTCCATAAGCAATAGGGGCAACCATTTTATCGTCTGATTCAAATGCTTTTAAATACTCAATTGCTTGCTCATACTGGCCAAGATGTAAATAACTAATCCCAATGTAATAATTAGCGAGGTTAGCCGATTTTGTAATACTATATTCATCAACAATATCCAAAAAACCAAGATAGTTTCCATCACCATATAAAGCTAAATTAAACGAGTCGCGGGCAAAATATTGTTCTGCCATCCACATTTGCGATTGAGCTTCTTTTTCCTTGGGTGATACTACAAACCGCTGATAACCCAAATATCCACCAACAATTACAATAATTGCAATTACAATAATCGTTAAGCTTTTTTGATTTTGTTCTATATAATGCTCTGTTCTGCTTAACGCATTTTCTACTGATTCAAACTGATCTTGTTCTGATACCTTCTTTTTACTCATCTTGTTAAAATTAATTTTATGTGCCAAAATATCTGAACCGCAAATGTAATTCTTTTGGTGTATTTTTAAAATATTTTGTTTATAAAAATTGATATTTATTACTTTGTTTGCTTTTTAATTAACGGATAAATCCGAATCTTTGTATAAAATTTTAAAAATGTATCTGCAGGAATTATCATTAATAAATTTTAAAAATTACAACCAGACAGAATTGGAATTTTCGCCCAAAATTAATTGTTTTATTGGACAAAATGGAGTTGGAAAAACCAACCTGTTGGATGCAATTTATTATTTATCGATGTGTAAAAGCTATTTCAATCCGATAGATAGCCAAAATATTCAGTACAATCAGGATTTTTTTGTGATTCAGGGCAAATACCTTCGACAAGAAAAAAATGAGCATATTTATTGTGGATTAAAGCGTAACCAGAAAAAACAATTTAAACGCAATAAAAAAGAATACCCCAAATTATCCGATCATATTGGCCTTTTGCCTATTGTAATGATATCACCCACTGATAATAGTTTGATTCTTGAAGGAAGCGAAGAGCGCCGGAAGTTTATGGATAGCGTCATCTCGCAGTATGATAAAGAATATCTCGATCATTTAATCCGGTATAACCGGGCGTTGGCACAACGTAATAAATTATTAAAAGATTTTTACCAAACCCGTACATTTGATAAAGAATCCATTGATATTTGGGATGAACAACTAATTACTCTTGGAGAAAAAATACATTTAGTTCGCGTAAAATTTGTTGAGGATCTAATTTCTATCTTTCAAAATTACTATACCAGGATTTCTGGAAATAAAGAGCAGGTTCAACTTATCTATGATTCGCAGTTATATGAAGATGAATATAGAAAACTGTTGAAAGATGCCCTGGGAAAAGACCGTATGGTTCAATATACCACGGTAGGGATTCATAAAGATGATCTGGTGTTAACATTGGAAAAATACCCCATAAAAAAAGCCGGTTCGCAGGGGCAACAAAAGACGTATCTTGTATCCCTCAAGCTGGCACAGTTCGATTTTATTAAACAAATTAGTGGTTTCAAACCCATTTTGTTGCTCGATGACATCTTTGATAAATTTGATAAACAAAGAGTTCGGCAAATTATTGAATTGGTAGCCGAAAATCATTTTGGCCAAATTTTTATAACGGATACCAGCCGCGACCGGTTAGAGGAAATGCTGAATGAAATAAAAATTCAACATCATTTATTTGTGATTGAGCAAAACGGAGAAATAAAAATAAAAAAGGTAGCCTAAAAAGAAGCGGTAACGATGAGAAAGAAAAATACACAAAAACTCGACGAAGTCATTCAGGAATACCTTAAAGATTTAAAAATAGATGGTAAGCTAAAAGAAGTGCGATTAATCCGTTCGTGGTACGACATGGTTGGAAAAACAATATCCCGCTCAACAAAAGATGTTTATATTAAAAATCGTAAATTATTTGTAAAACTAAACTCATCGGTAATACGAAACGAATTATTTATGATTCGCGATGGCTTAAAAAATAAATTAAATGAGCAGGCCGGCGAATCAATTATTGATGAAATAATTTTGAAATAAGCAATTACTCTTTATAATTCTAATGCACTGCACGAATTCTTTTATTCCCCTGTTGAAAAATATTCGGTTTTTTTATATCTTCAAATATCGTCCGGTTTTAAAGGACTGAGTCATTATTTAAAAATCTACAGACTAACAGAATCCCGCTTTCTAAAATACTGAAAATAAAATGATTAATCCAATTACAGCAATAATTAAAAAGTAAGCTACCGGATTTCCAAAATTAACCGTGAAACCTCTGTAATTCTGCCATTTAGGAACAAATACTCTCTTATCCTTCCGATTAAAATAGAATATACCTCGGTAGTTTTCAGGATTTTTACTTTCATTCTTTGAATGAATTTCGTCAAACTTATTTTCCATCGTTTTAGGTTTAATTAATACCGTTCGCGTTGATTAAAAAAGAAGTCGGCTTCTCTTTTAGCATTTTCGTCTGAATCGGCACCATGCACCGCATTTTTCTGTAGCGATTCAGCAAACATTTTACGTATAGTCCCCTCCTCTGCCATTTGTGGATTAGTATTTCCAATAAGTTTACGAAAATCTTTTACGGCATTTTCTTTTTGCAGCAACAATACAATTATAGGCCCTGAGCTCATAAATTCGCACAAACTATCGTAAAATTCTTTTCCCCGGTGAACTTCGTAAAACCGCTGTGCTTCTTCCAACGTTAGTTTAGTTGATTGAATAGCTGATATCCGAAATCCAGCCTGATTTATTATTGCCAAAATAGAGCCCACATGATTCTTTCGACATGCCGAGGGTTTAATCATTGCAAAAGTATATCCTAAAGCCATAACTTTTTATTTTTTAAAACTCAATCGAAGATATAAATTATTTTAGGAATAACTAAAATTCTGATGAGAATATTTTATCTTTGATATTTTATAATTTAAAAACAAATGAGTAGTGAAGCCAATTTCAGAAGATATCATATCACCCTTACAACATTTCATTAAAGAAACTCAACATCCTTTAATACTCATTCATTATAATCCGGATGGTGATGCAATAGGCTCCGCTTTAGGATTTTATCATTATCTGGTAAAAAAAGGAAAAAATCCAATTGTTGTATCCCCAAATGATTACCCGAAATTTTTACATTGGTTGCCCGGGAATGACAAAGTATTGGTATATAAAAGACAATCGGGCACCGTACTAAATGCTTTAAAACAAGCAGATGTTATTTTTGTACTCGATTTTAACGATGCAGACCGGGTAAACGATTTGGAAAAATATTTAAAAAATGCCAAAGCTTCAAAAGTATTAATCGACCATCATCCTGAACCGGGAAATTTTGCTGATTTAGTAATTTCAGATGTAATATATAGTTCAACGGCCGAGTTAGTATATCATGTGTTAGAATCCTTAGGTGATGATCATTTAATTGACAAAACCATTGCAGAATGCCTATACACTGGTATTATGACCGATACCGGGTCTTTTAATTACAATTCGTCGCAACCATATACATACTACGTAGTTTCTAAATTAATTGGATTGGGAATTAATAAAGATCAAATCTACTGGAATATTTACGATAATTATTCTGCTGAACGGATGCGCCTGTTAGGCTATTGCTTGTATAAAAAGATGGAAGTATTTCCCGAATATCATACGGCATTTATAAGTATAACTAAAGAAGAGCTGAAAACATTTAATTTTGCTCCGGGTGACTCGGAAGGTTTTGTAAATTATCCTTTATCAATTAAAGGCATCCGCTTTTCGGCCATATTTGTCGAAAACGATAAACATGTTAAAATCTCATTCCGATCAAAGGGAGCTTTTCCCACCCATAAATTTGCCGAAAAACATTTTAACGGTGGAGGCCATAAAAACGCCTCTGGAGGGAATTCTTTCGAATCTTTAGAAAAAACATTGCAGAAATTTCTCGATTTATTGCCACAATATAAAACAGCATTAAAAAATGGTTTATAATCGTTTATTGGTTAGTAACTTAATTTTGATATTTAGTTTAATTTTCTTTTCTTGTAATAACAAAGAAAAGGAAAGTGATAAGCGTAACACAAAACAACAATATTCGAAAGAATCACTACAAAAAATCAATCAAATGTTGGTTGAAAAAGATGTTGAAGTGATTAAAAATTATATTGAGCGCCGTGGGTGGAATATGAAGATGACTGAAGCTGGCCTGTGGTATATGATTTATCAAGAGGGGAAGGGTAAAAATATTGAAAAAGACGATTATATTACGCTAAATTATAGCCTGTGGCTAATGGATGGAACCCTTTGTTATACTTCTGACAGTTTAGGATCAAAGAGTTTTATCGTTGGCAAAGGAGGTGTCGAAGCTGGATTAGAATTAGGGATATTGATGCTAAAAGAAGGCAGTAAAGCAAGGTTTATTATGCCTCCACATCTAGCTTACGGATTAATTGGCGATAATAAGAAAATACCCGCAAGGGCCACTATCATTTATGATGTGGAAATACTTGATGTGAAAAAAAAGTAGAATATTAATACATAAACAATTATGACAAAACGAATTCTTTTCCTTTTATTTATAGCTTTAGGAATAGTTTCCTGCAATTATTTTTCGAAATACCCCGGGTATTCCAAAACAAAATCGGGCATATATTATAAATTGTTAGAATTTGGCGAAAGTTCGGATAAAGCACAACCCGGCGATTATTTAACTATGGACATTGCCTATAAAACTATGGAAGATTCAATGTTTTTTGAAGGAAGGAGAAGGATTCAGGTAAGTGAGCCTAAATTTCCGGGAGCTATTGACGAATGTTTTTTAATGCTTGCTGAAGAAGAGAAAGCAGAATTTATCATTTCTGCAAATGACTTTTTTACGAAAACACTGGAAACCACCTTACCAGGATTTTTAAATAAAGAAGAACCTATGAAAGTAGAAATTGACGTGGTTGAAATACAAACCGAAGAAGATTATTACCGCGAGAAAGAAGCTTTTTTACATTGGATTGAAGATTTTGGTGAATATGAAAAAGTAATATTGCGTCAGTTTATTGAACAGGAAAAAATTGATAAAGAACCTACGGAGTCGGGATTATATCATATAACACTGGCTAAAGGAACCGGCGACAGTGTGAGGGTTGGCGATACGGTAACCGTTCATTACGAAGGAAAATTCTTAAATGGTAAATTTTTTGATTCTACCATACGACGTAACTCTCCATTCCAGTTTGTTTATGGACGAAAATGGCAGGTTATTCCCGGAATGGAAGAAGCTATCGGCAGGATGATTGAAGGTGAAAAAGCCCTGTTTATTATACCCTCAAACATTGGTTTTGGACAAACAGGTTCATCAACAGGAATTATTCCACCCTACACTTCCACCATCTTCGAAGTGGAACTCATAGAAGTTTTACCTGGTAAAAGAGATAAAAATGTTGATTTGAATAAATACGATTGATAAAAAATAAAAGCCGGAACTTTATAAAATGTTCCGGCTTCTTAAAAAAATTTTTTCAATATTTTAATAAAAGGTGTATTCATAGCGATACTGCATTTTATAACGATAAAGCGCATAATAAACTTCTACCTTTTCCAGAATTCCTTTTTCATTATAATAATATGATTTTTTAGAATTTTCATTAGGATTATCATCATACCATTCTTCCTCAATTAAGTTACCCTCTTTATCGTATTTATAAATATTGCTTACAAAAACATTTCCTTTAGGTTGCTCTTTCTTAATCTCTACTAAATTTCCTTTACTATCATAACTGTAAAATTCTTTATAAATAAAGTTTCCAAGTATATACTTCGTCTTATCAAGTAATAACTTCCCATTAAACGCGTAATAGTATTTTTCTTTTACTTTGCCATCAATATCATACTCTGTACTCTCAATAATATTACCCTGATCATCGTATTTGTTAATTATTTTACCAATCTCATTTCCTTTATCAATAATTTTAATTGTACAAATATCTCCTTTATAATTAAAATCTCTCTGATGCTCAATATTTCCATAAATATCAGAACGAGTAATACTGGTTAATCGGTCTTTTGCATCATAATTATACTTTATAATCTGGTAATCGGTTCCATTATAACGTTCTTCGCGGATTTTTTTATTCGAATTATCGTAGGTTATAGTTTGTCTGAACAGTAATTCATTTTCATCGCCCTTATAATTACTATACTCCACCTTATTTTCATTATTATCATACTTATAACTCAATTTTTGATCAATAGTACCCGATTGATAATACACTTCTTCAATAACATTTCCTTTATGATCATATCGTTTGGTAAAATTTTTATACCCCTCTTTTACAGGTTTTCCTTTTACATATTTATGATTCCATTGCACCTGGGTATGAATACGATTTTTCACAATATTTTCTTTCCATTTTTCCTCACCTGTATTTTGCGAAAAAAGGCTAAAACTTATACATACAATACTTATAATAATAGCAATATTCTTCATCTCTTAATTTATTATTACATATTCGTTAACGTTATCCAAAAATACTAAAAAATTATAATCATAATTAAAGACCTTATCGAGGTTACAAAAATCATGCTCAAATACTACTTACGAAGAATATATTTATTAGTTTTAATTTTTATGAATATTTTATTTAACTATCTTTCAAAATTGATTTCCTAATTATTTTATTATAACTTGCTTATTCAAGAAACTTTTATTGAAATATAAAAATATAAAAACATCCTGGCATCAAATACCAGGATGTTTTTGATTATTAATCGGATATATATGGTTATTATGAAATTTTAATTTGTCGTGCAGGCTTTTCAATGGCCTCTTCCTTTTTAGGCAATATTACCTGTAATAACCCATTTTTATATAAAGCATTGATTTTTTCCGTATCAATTTTATCCGACAATCGGAAGCTTCGTGTAAACTGATTGTAATTAAACTCGGTATAATTACATTTTTCTTCCGTATTTTCGTCTACATTCTTATTAAGTGAGATTGTTAACATCATTTTATCCAGGTCAATTTTAAAATCTGATTTTTCAAATCCCGGTGCAGCTATTTCAATCCTGAAATCAAATTTCGACTCAATAATATTAGCTGGTGGTGTTGAGCAATCAGCAGTGTTTCCTAATTTTTCTTCGTTAAACATATCATTCATTAAATCTGAAAATGTTCTAAAACGATTATCTCTATACATTTGAGATACTGGTCTGTTCATTTCTAGTGTCATAGCTTTATAATTTTTAATTAGTTTAAATTAATATTAATATTTCTGATTTTAACTAATCAAATCATATGCCATTAAAAAAAATCATGAGTTTTACCATCAAAATCCTTGAATTAATGACACAATGGCCTGTAAAATAAATTTTTAATGCCATTTTGGCTCAAAAGGTATATTTTTCAAATACCTAATATTCGTAAGTTAAACAAGGCTTTTTTTGTAACACAAAGTTCCTCAAAGTCCAGATAGCTATCGGGATACCCAAAGTTCCACAAAGAAAGATTTCACCTAACTTGGTGGTACTTTGTGCATTAACTTTGTGATACGTTGTGAAACTCTTAAAAGACATGCGGATTTTAGGAAATAAAAAAAGTTAGGAATGATTTGAATCAATTTGTATTTTTGCTTTTCATAAAAACATCAAATATGAGAATTGATATTATTACCGCTTTACCGGGATTATTGGAAAGTCCGTTAAATCAAAGTATAATAAAAAGAGCCAAAGAAAAAAAAGCGGTAGAAATATATATCCATAATTTACGCGATTACGCAACCAATAAATATAAAGGCATTGATGATTATGCCTTTGGAGGAGACGCAGGCATGGTGATGATGATTGAGCCTATTGACAAAGCTATTTCAGCTTTAAAAGCTGAACGCCCTTACGATGAAATTATTTACACTTCGCCTGATGGAATTAAGTATAACCAAAAAGAAGCCAACAAGTTAGCAACATTTCATAATATTATCATTCTCTGCGGACATTATAAAGGAATCGATCAGCGGGTTCGCGATCATTTAATCACCAAAGAAATTTCTATCGGTGATTATGTTTTATCCGGAGGCGAACTTGCAGCATCCATTATTGTTGATAGTGTGGTACGATTAATTCCTGGCGTAATTTCCGACGAGACCTCTGCCCTCACCGACTCTTTTCAGGATAACTTACTTGCCCCACCTGTTTATACACGGCCTGCCGAATATAAGGGATGGAAAGTTCCGGAGGTACTCCTTTCCGGAAATTTTAAAAAAATTGATGCGTGGAAAGAACAACAATCGATAGAAAGAACAAAAAATCTCCGGCCAGATTTATTGGATGAATAAACATCAAACCCATAAACAATCGATAAAATCGGTTAAAATATGAAGTAAAAGCCCGATGCCCATTATCCGTACTTTGGGAATCATTAATAAAACCATATAAATCAGGATGGCCGTGTAGCTATGCAACAAATGAAAACCAATACTACATCGTTCCGGATCAAAAATGGGCGATACCAGTAAATGGTCCAGGTCGATCAGGTTGGCTGATAAAATCAATAAACTGGCTTTCCAGAAATACTTTCGAAAAAAAATAGCTGCAATAGCAAAAGGCAATAAAAAATGCATTCCGTAATGGATGATGAAACGAAGAATTTCCATTTTAATTAAATTTAGTACGGCAATTTATTAAACAATAGTCAATAGTCAATAGTCAAACCCTCACGCCCCTTTGCGGTTCTGTGGATTCATACGACTAAAAATACTGGGCCGCTTTGTTTTTTCAAATACATTACCTTTTACCTGCCGGATATCTTCGACCGTATAAAATGCATTAGGCCTGATATTATAAACAATTTTTAGGTATTTTTTCAAATTGCGGCGGTGTATGGTTGAAAACAATATTTTCACAGAACCTTCGCGTCCCACAGCATCCATTAAAGTGAATCCAAATCCTGAGGCTTTTAAGTTTTCCCCCAAAAGAGGATCATATTTTTTTAAGATTATGCGAACCAAAACTACACCAATTGAAATTTTCTGTTCCAGATAAATACCAAAAAAGTTTCCTATAGCAAATCCACCTGCAAAGGCAAGGTAACAGTAAATATTATCGAGATGTTGCATAATCTGGCTTATGGCGGTAAGCCATATCAGCGATTCGAAAAACCCAACAATTGGTGCCAGGTATTTGTAACCTTTGGCAGCATAAATCAATCTTAATGTCCCAATGGTTTGATCCGTAATTCTTGCCATAAAAATCAATAAAGGCAAGATTACATAATTAAATAACTCTGTATCGATCCCCGATAAAAAATCCATCATTAACAATAAATTTAATTTTTTAATTAAAAAGATACGCCCAGATTGACCCTAACCTGATACATCTCATAATCAATATTCTCAAAATAATTTGCAAATATAATTCTAAAATCAATATTTAAATACTTTTTAAAAAAACTATTTGCT
>JASGMZ010000055.1 GCA_030156305.1 Bacteroidales bacterium
AGACAAATCACAAAGTGATTTGTCGATTCACAAAAACCTTTGGTTTTTGTCGAACTCACAAAAATTCGAAGAATTTTTGTCGAGAGATTTGGATTGAACGAAACTCTTCGAGTTTCGTAGCTCACCAACTTCGTTGGTGATTCCAAAACCAGATACCTACTCAACTTCGTTGAGTCGAAGCGAATCCTTTGGATTCGCTGACTCACGAAAACCTAAAAGGTTTTCGTCGAGTAGGTATATTTTTAGCCCTTTTGTATATACTATACAGTGCCGAAGTTAGTGGAACGACTATAAAAACTAAAGATAAAGTAGGATATGATAATAAAATATTGTAAAATTGAATTACCACAATATTTTTCGGAGTGACTACAAATGTTCAGTATAAAAATGAGAGCTTCAAAAAAAGGAAAACATATATCTGGAGCTGAAAGCATTGTAGATAAGGAAGACGTTGAATTTATTGTAAATGAGTTTGTAAAGCGAGCTATGTTTCATGAAAACGGAGCTCCGGATTTTATAAATCTGAAAATAGAGGAAATAAATGATGATGAAATAAAGTATTTTAAACATTTACCAATAAAAACAATAGAATGTAAGGATAAAGAGGAAGCACGGGAAAAGGCAAAAAACATATTGAAAAATGAGGAAATTCCTGATGAACTGATAGATAAGGCATTTAAAATAATAGATAATGGAGGAATGAGGGGAGCTTCAATTTTAAATATGGACGGAGAGCGATTGGAACCAGATAAGGAAAGAGGAGTAAGGGTTAAGAACATATCCGCAACAAAGGAACTTAAAAATAAAATCTTAAAAAATAAATTGGGAACAGATAGGACGGTTGATGCAATAGCCGTAGCTACAAAGGTTATAAAATTAGGAGTTATTGCTGAATTATGTACCTCTGACAATAAAAGTTATACAACGGGATACGTAGCTACAAAGGATGGATACTTTAGAATAACCAACTTAAAGAATGCTGGAGAAGACGGTGGAAGGGTATTTTTTGTTAAAAATGATGTTGATATAGACGATTTAATAGATAAACTAGAGAACAAACCGTTTATTATTGGGTAATCGCAAACTAATACTTATATTTGGATGCAACCTTTTCTAAAGGTTGCTTAGAGAATAAACCGTTTATTATTGAATAACAAATCTTTAAAAAAGCTTTCAGATAAATCCTTTCAGGATTTATTACTCACGGCTTTGCCGTGATGATGCAAAGTATATGCCTTTTCACGAAGTAAAGAAGTATCAGATTTTTGGGATCCAACACTTTTTAAAAGGGTTGGGATCTAACCTTTTAGAAAAAGGTTGGGAGGGGATATTATGTTTAGAAAACAGCTTCAAAAAGAAATTGAAGATATAAAAAATCAGAATTTATACAGATCCTTTAAATCCCTCGCTAACGCTCAGGAGGATAATAATATTTTAGATTTTTCTTCAAATGATTATTTATGTTTATCAAAACATCCAGAGGTTATAAGTGCAGTAAAGGAAGGCTTAAAGTATGGTGCAGGTTCCACAGGTTCAAGATTAACATCTGGAAACATAAACCATAAGGAGTTAGAAGAAAAAATTGCAGAGTTTAAGGGAACTGAGAAAGCATTAGTTTATTCTTCAGGATATGCAACAAATGTTGGTGTAATAAGTACTCTATGCAAAAAGGGTGATTTAATTTTAAGTGATAAATTAAACCATGCTTCAATTATTGACGGGTGTAGATTGAGTAAGGCCGATGTTTTAGTTTACAATCATTGCGATACAAATCATTTAATGGATTTATTGGAAGAAAATGCAGGAAAATATAACAATATATTTATTATAACCGATGGAGTTTTCAGCATGGATGGGGACGTAGCTCCGTTGGATGAACTGAAAAAAATTGCAGATGAATTTAATGGAATATTGATAATAGACGATGCACACGGTACTGGAGTTTTAGGGAATGGAAGAGGAACATTAAAACACTTTAATTTAAAACCGTCAGACAATATAATCCAAATAGGAACACTTTCAAAGGCTGTAGGTGGTTTAGGGGGTTTTGTTTGTGGTATTGAGGAATTAATCGAGTATCTTATAAATAAATCTCGAAGTTTTATATATTCTACATCCCTTCCTCCGTCTGTTGTTAGTGGATGTATTAAGAGTTTTGAGCTCATGGAAAATGGAGCTCTAACAAAAAAATTGCAAAAAAATATAGAGCTCGCAAATAAAATTTTTAAAGAACACGATTTAATCGGAGCGAAGCGAAGAGCTACAAATTCCGAAGGAATTTGTTCAATAGAAGAAGATAATTTAACGCCCATTTATCCGTTCATTTTTAAAGAAAAAACTATGGAGCTCGCTGAACATTTAATAAAAAATAATATCTTCTGTGTTGGAATTAGATATCCAACTGTTCCAAAAGGTATGGAGAGGTTAAGAGTTAGTATAAATGTTGGACATAGTGAGGGGGATTTTAGAGCTCTGTGTGAATGTATTAAAATGTTTTAAATTAATTATTATTCATTATTTAAAAAATTTATCAGTAATTCTTTTGTATTGTAAACTTTAACTTTATTTTGTTTTTTTAAGTCCGTATCATTGCTCCAAATTGGACAGTTTAATTTTAAAGATAGTGCGACATAGTGGGTGTCTTTTTCATCAATATCTTTCATTATATTGTACGCTTCTTTAATTTTATCGTCATATCTTTCAGTTGGAATTATGTTAATAAAATATAGTAATGTTTCAATGGATTCTTTGTAAGTAAGAAGTTGTTTATTTTTCTCCCTTTTTGAAATTATGAACTTTTTGTATTTTTCCAATTCCTTGAAAATAAATTCAGGGCAGTAAATATTAAAAATATCATTTGATGTAATTAGTTCTCTTGTAATTGAAGCATCTTTTATTAAGGCGGAGAATAAAATATTTGCATCAATTACAATCCCAATTTTTTCTTTTCCTCTTTCCATGCTTCCTCCCTTGCTTTTTTAAAGTCCTTTAAATCATCTTCTGTTAAATCCAATTCCTTAACTAATTTTTCTAATAATATTTTTTTTAATAATCTTTCCTTTTTTTGTAATCGTTTTAATGTTGTTTCAATATCTTCAATTGAAAGATTTTCAATATTTTCAGTTTCAAATGCCATAATTTCACCGAATTTTTATATGTAATTATTATACATTCTATTAAATATTAATATTGTTATTTTCAAAATATTTATTTAAAAAATAGTGTCTTCTATAGGAATTAGATATCCAACTGTTCCAAAAGGTATGGAGAGATTAGGGTCAGTATAAATGTGGGACATAGTGAGGGGGATTTTAGAGCTCTGTGTGAAAGTATTAAAAAATTTAAATAATATATAAAATATTTATTCTCAAAAGTTAGTGTGGTAGTATAGTATTTGATTTTATTAAAAATATTGTGGGGAGATATGGGTCTTTTAGAATTTTTTTAGGATTTACAGGTTTATTATTTTTTATTTTAACAATATATGGGTTAAATATATTGAATAAAATAACTAATTTAATGAATATTATATCAATATATGGGGATGAAATATTAAGATTATGTATTGGTATTTTAACTATTGTAATTATAACCAATTATTTGAAATCAGTTAATATAATATTTGATAGTAGGGTTCATCTAAAAAATATAGATACAATAAAATCATCTGAAAATGTGAGCGATAAATTAGATGAATTAGGTTATAAATATAGATGGTCACTATTAATTTTATCTATTTCTTCAATAGTTTTATATGTCTTATATAGTTTAATAAATTTACCAATTTCTGATATTACTATATTCCTTATTTTAATAATGCCATCGATATTTTTAATACTATTGTCAGAGTTTAAACACCCTAAATATGCTAAAATTTTTAAAATTTCTAAATATATTTCCGTTTTAGTTTTTATGGGATTTGTATGGATTTCAATAAAATATTATCAATATTCGTCCATATCCAATATTTTATTGTATTTTTGTTATGTTGGGGGTTTGTTTATTGCAATTGCATATTATTGGAATGATTTAATTTATGAGTTCGGTAAATTTCATTGTGTTATTCAATTCCTATTAAGAATGACTAACAATATATATTATTTTAATCCATTTAAAAATTATGTTATTGAAAATTACAACCATCGTAAAGATGAAGATATAGAAGTAAATGATAAAACGGATTGTTTTGGAACATTAAATAAAATAAATATGATTGAAGAAGGATTTAAAAATCAAATTTTAAATAATCATAAAATTATAGCGTTATATGGAAACTGGGGCAGTGGTAAAAGTAGCATAATTAGGACATTAATTGAAAAATTTGACGAATCTCGAAATTTTGATGAAAATACTGAAATTAAAAGATTATGGGAATCGTTTAAAGATATGTTTCATATATTTAAACCTTTAAAGGAAAAACATAAATCTATCTTATGTATTAAATTTGATGCTTAGGAATATGAAAATGAAGAAAACATATCTTATGCCTTATTGTGCCATATTGTTAATGAATTAGAAAAAAATGCTGATATTAAATTTGGGATTCGAACGGTAAAGAATAAACTCTTAAAATCTGGTGCAATTGTTTTAAAATCTGTTAGTATCAATACAGAATACAATAATATTGGTTTTAATTTTAATTTTGAATATAATAATGAAAAATATATAGAAGTGGAAAATTTAAAAAATGGACTTGATGAGATTTCTAGAATTCTCAAAGAAAATAACAAAAGACTTATAGTTTTTATTGATGAATTAGATAGATGCGAAAGAGAAAATATTTTAAAATTTTTATCATCTCTTAAATTATTTTTTACCGATGGGGAAAATATAAATTATATTTGTGCAGTAGATAAAGAAGCAGTAGCAGAAGCACTTGAACATAAATACTGTGACGGAGAAAAAGCAGAGGAATATTTGGAAAAAATTTTTAATTTTTCATTTAACATGCCAAAAACATTCGATGTAAAAAACTTTATTGGGCAATATGAGTTTTTTAATAATGATAATGCTGAAAAACTCGCAAAATTCTTTGAGGCAATTAATTTTACAACTCCGAGACATTTAAAGAAGGTTTTGAATAAATATGAATATTTGGTCAAGATTAAGAATTCCAATATAAACAATATGGATTTAATTCCTGGGATAATAACTGGAAATAATGATAATAATGAATATTTATTTGATACAATTTTTGTTTTGTATTTCATAATTCTCTATGAGTTTTATTATGATAAATATTTGGAAATAAAAAATTATGAAGATAAACTGGCAAAATACAGTAAATATCAAATAAAATATATAAATTATCCCCCCGCGTCAGGTAAAGATGATAATGAAAATGATAATAAACCCGCAATTGAGTTAATAATGGAACGTTTAAAACATGACAGTTATAACGAAATTACTTTTGGAGAAATTTATGAAAGTATTATTTTTAATGAACCATATTTCGAGAAGATAGATGATTTAATTAAATTAATAACAATATTTACTCCATCCGAACTTAAGAATAAACAATGTTATATAACGTATGCTGGGTATTCTGATGTGGTATTTGATTATATTAGTCAATTTAAATATGAAAAGAATGAAATATTGATTGATTTTTGTAGGTTTTTAGTAGATGAATATTCTTCAGGAGGTCATCCGCCCCAAATATTAAACTATAATGGATACGAACGAAATTACACGTATAAATACATTAACCTTTTCAAAATGGCGGAAACCTTACTCTAACCTTTACAAAAAATTATCATAATGAGGATATAAGTGTTTGGCGATAGTAGAGCTCATCTAAATATTAAAATAAATCCCAAAGTAATTGAATATTTATAAATTTCGATTTTATTTTTTTTCGATATATAAATATATAGTTCTAACATAGATAATAGTTTTTAGAATAATATTTTTTTAAAGAGGGGTGAAATTATTAAGATAAAGTATTTATTTATAGCATCTCTGTTATTATGTTCTGTTTTATTGGCAGGATGCACTAGCGAAGATGAGGGGAGCTCAGATAATATAAATCCATATCATCACAAAAATCTATTGAATGATAAAACATACTCTGTTTCTTCTGGTAAATATACATATAAGGCGATATATTTGGATCCGATAGGGAAAGATAATTATACGGTTTATGGAACAATGACTGAAACAAAGGAAGGAACAAGTGGTGTGAGGTTTTATATAAAGGATCCAAATGGAAAGATTTTGGTAGATTCGGGGGAAAAGGTTAGATCATATTCATTTAAAATTTATCCTACACAGGCAGGTAATTATTATTTTTATCTAGATAATGTTAATACCTGGATTACAGATAAAAGTCCAAGATTAAAAATATATGGGGAATACGACGACATAACATCATCTGAAGCATGGTGTAATAAAGGGGATGAACTTTATAATTTAGGTAATTACAAAGAAGCTATTAAATGTTATGATAAAGCATTGGAGCTGAATCCAAATAATATTATGGCAAAAAATAACAAAAATAAAGTATTGGAAAAATTAAAAGAGAATGAAAAACTTGGAAAAATTAATAATCTTATATCAAAAGGAAACAATGCAATAGATAATAAAGATTATGAACCTGCACTCAAGTACTATAATGAAGCTTTAAAAATAGATCCCAACATTACATCCATTTGGAATAATAAAGGACTTACACTTCATTATTTAGGTAGATATTCCGAGGCTATCGAGTGTTATAATAAAGCACTAGAATTAGATCCAAATAACACTATCGCATGGTGTAATAAAGGAAGCTCACTTTATGAATTGAATAAGTATATAGAAGCCATAAAATGCTATGATAAAGCATTGGAGATAGATCCAAATAATGAATATGCAAAAGAAATGAAGAAGGAGCATCCAATGCCAATTTCAAAAGAAATAATTGATAAGTTTATAAAAACTGAAACTCAATATAGCGAAAACTCACAATTTTACAAAGGCGAAAGGTATGCAGTTAAACAGCAAGGTAGCAATCTAAAAATAATAGTAACTTGTTCAAACTGGACATATGGAACAGAAGATGAAATAAAATTGTCTGCCCCATTTGTAATTGCGGGTTTGGTAACTTTAATAGATAAATCTATAAGATATGATTATACCTATGAAATAGAATACTATCATAATAACAAACTAATGGCCAGTGGTGTGTTAGATCCTAATAGTGCGAAACTTAAAGAGTTTAAAATAACACAAGATTTAAAAGACCTATGGGCTGAAAGACATGAAAAGAATGTAAAGGAAGAATTAGATAAGTTAGCTGAGGAGTATTATCCCATAGTGTCGGCTATAGCGTATGATTCAAAGGATGGCTGGAGCATAGTTTCCATAATGGTTCCTGATTCGTGGTATTATTTACAAGACTATGAAAAAGATAGAGTTGCGAATGCAATTGGTAAAGACCTAGATCGCATAGTTGGGACTTACCGTACAGTATGGGTATTTGACGAGTATGGAAAACATATTGGTGACATATCTTACAGTGTGTGGGATGAAAGATACAAATTCAAAAAATCAGACTAATCACTCCAAACAATAATCAAATTTAATAAATTTTCTCATTTTGGGGTATCAAATATATATCTAAGGTTTTCGTATTTTTATTGTAAATGGTTTATTTTTTTCATATATCACCACTGATCATAATAAATTATATGTTTGATTGACCCATAATTTATCAAAATAAGATACGCAAATTAACGAGAGGAAAACATGAGCTCATCAACATTAAAAATAATTTCAAAAATGCCCGAAGAAATTCGGAAAATCCTTTGGATTTTCTCTCCTCACTCGCTAACGCTCGTGATTCCAAAAGACAAAGGATTTAGAGAAATTACAAAAGAAGAACTGGAAAATAATTATAAAAAACTTAAAAATAAGGATTTTTGGGGAACAGAAGAGGAATTATTTGAATTACTGGAAGATTAAAATTTATATTAAAATATAAACACTGGAAACTTCAGAGCTCACCACTTACTTAAAAATCCAAAAATTTAAAAAAGTGATACCATGCTATTCATCACAGGAACAGATACCGGAGTTGGTAAAACTTACGTTTCATCCATTTTAGGAAATATTTTAAAAGAAAAAGGCGTTAATGTTGGATACATAAAACCAATAGAATCAGGGGGAGTAGAGGACACAACAACCTTAAAAAATACATTGAATTTGGATGATGATTTGAATTTAATAAATCCAATAAACCTAAAAAATCCATTATCCCCAAATATTGCCTTTGAAGTTGAAAATTACAACATTTCTTTGGATGAAATAAAAAATAAAATAAAAGATTCATTTGAAATTTTAAAAAATAAATACGATTTTTTAATTGTCGAAGGAGCTGGCGGAGTTTGTGTTCCAATAAAAGATAATTTTTTAATGTCTGATTTAATAAAATTCTTAGAGCTCCCTGCAGTTGTAGTTTCAAGACCTAACTTAGGAACCATAAACCATACGATTTTAACAATCGAGCATTTGAGAAATAAAGGCATAGAAGTTAAAGGAGTTATTATCAACTGCATAACAGATTTAAAAGATGTTCTTTACTATGAAAAAACCTTTGAAACTATAGAAAAATGTGGAGGTATAGATATTATAGGTATCGTTAAAAATAAAAATGATTACGAGCTCGATATTGAGAAGATTTTAAAATAATCCCCGTACTAGTTTAACTGCATTATACCTGCACATTTCATGACAGCAATAGCACTTGATACATTTTTTTAAATCTATTTTTAGGTTGTGTATCGCATTTACAGGACATATTTTTTCACAAATTCCGCACTTAACACAGCTACGTTTATTTATCCTTGGTTTAGGAATCATGAATGAGAATATCATTTTTGTTAATTTAGTCGATACAAATGGAAGGAACGGGATTATTGAATTTAAAACTACAGTATCTGGCTTTTTAAAGTTCATTCTCTCAATGGATTCAAGAGGTACTTCTTTATTATCATCTGCATTTATAACTTTGAAATCTGTTTTTAAGTATTTGTTAGTCAGGATGTCGTCCATTTTATAGCCAATATAATAAGAGGCAAACATATCAAGTGCTATAGGACTTTTTGATCCAATTACTATTCTGGAGTTTATAGGTCTTCCATTGCTTGGTCCATTTCCTTCTAAGCCCCATATACCGTCCATGATTGTTACAATATTCTTATTTTCAGTTATTTTATTATACAATTCAACGAGCAGATCTGCAAAATCAGATTCTTTTGGGAAGTATTTGTGTAATTTTGGTTTTAAACCGCCTGGAATGCAACCGTATAAGTTCTTGACAGCTCCGGTGTACTTCATCAACATATGGGTTTTTAACTTTGGAAGGTTTACTATGAGCTCGCACTCTTGAACAGTTTTTGGAATTCTTATTTCATGATTGCATATTTTTTCTATAATATATTCGTCACTTTCAAATGCAATATATGGTATTTCATGTCTTCTACAGACGTTTTCAAGACCAGAGACTGTAAAGGATTTCTTAGTTGAAAATCCGGAAGATTCGCCCACTATAATTTTTCCATCAAAGTTATTTTTAAGATATTTCAATACCCAGTCTAAAAATTTCCAGTGTGTGGTTACACATCTATCTGCAGGATACGGCCCCAGTATGTTAGGTTTCACTAGGATTTTATCGCAGTTATCAAAATCTACTTCATTAAATATTAAATCTAGAATTTTATTGTCGAGCTCTTCGTAATCATTTTTTGTAGAATAATATACTTTCTCCATAATAACTACCTGTTATACAAGATGACACCAATATCTCGTTGTTGTTATTTAAATTATTAGTTAAATTACCTATAAAAAATTTTAATATACTACATATGCCTAAATTTTGTAATATCAAAAATTATATATGATATTATATATTAAAAATTATATTAATAATAATACTGACAATATTAATGAGGGGAGGTGCGGGTATGTTATATATTCCCATAATTTAAAATATTAATATATGTTGATATTATTAAATAATTAATGTGGAATAATTATATATATGATAAGGTCATGTAGATGTATATGTGGTAGCAAAAATACAACAAAAGTTCATATATTATGAATAATATATTGTTGGAGGGAGGGCATGATAGAACCTATAGATGTTTTAAAAATAAATGCAAATAGACCAACACTTGATGGTAATAATATAGATATAACGGATGTAAGATTATTTAGGGCTTTAAGGTTTGCTTGGGAAAAATGTATGGGGAGAGGGGCAAATGTAATGGCGTACATGTCTGGAAGGACATTTGGAAAATCATTAAATCTAAAAACCATAGATGAAATGATCGAATTCGCCAAAAATTATAAAATAGGCATTATCACGGTGGTAAATAAAAACCCGCTACAAATAAGGGTGGATGAATGTATGACATGTTCGGGATTACCCAACATGGAAAAACCATTATGTTACTTTGAAGGGGGATTTATAGTGGGGTGTTTGGAAGGTATAGTAAATAAGAAAGTTAAAATTAATGAAACTCACTGTATTGGATTGGGGGATGATTTCTGCCAGTTTGAGGTTAGTACGTATCCACTATACATATTTAAATAGCTTTTTATTTTTTAATTTTGATTAATTACATATATTACTACCTAAATTATTTTTTTATATTATTTTAATCAAATTTTAATTTATTTTTATTTTAAAGGTGTATTATCATGGAATTTAAATATATCGATGCTCACTGTCATATCGAAGATAAATCCTTTAACAAAAATAGGGATGAAATTGTTAAAAATGCAAAAGATAATGGTGTGGAAATTGTTACAAGCGGGGCTAGTTTAGGAGGATGTAAGAGAGCTCTGAATTTTAAAAAAGAATATGGGATTTATTTAACATTGGGATTCCATCCTGGGAGAACTAAAGCTCAAGATAATGTGGTAGATAAAGTTTACAACCTAATCAGAGAAAATGAAAAGGAACTCTTGGCAGTTGGGGAAGTTGGATTGGATATAAATGTACAAAATTTGGATCGTCAGAAAATTGTTTTTGAGAAATTTGTAGGTCTAGCGGAAGAGCTAAACAAACCAGTAATAATCCATGGTAGGGGTTTGGAAAAGGAATGTTTTGATGTGTTGAATAACAGGGTAGTTTCAATGTTTCATTGCTATAGTGGAAGTATTAATTTGGCAAAAGAGCTGATTGAAAACGGCCATTATGTTTCCCTTTCTACACTGGTTTGTTTTTCAAAAGACCATCAAAATTTAGTTGAAAATTTAGATTTGGAAAATATTGTAGTCGAAACAGATAGCCCTTATCTATCCCCAATAAAGGGAGAGAAAAATGAACCTAAAAATGTCATAAAAGTAGTTGAAAAAATATGGGAAATAAAAAAGGAGGAATATTCTCTGGCTGAAATCACTAAGATTATATATGATAACACAAAAAAATTATACCGTATTTAAGGTATTTAATCAATGGACTAAATTTTTAAATACCAATCAACATGTTGGATTCTTATCAGGTGAAAATGTGACAGAACTTATTGCTTCGTTGATGACAATAATGAGTGTTGAAGAAGGTTTAAAAAGTCAGGTTGCAGATTGTATTAGAGTTAGGGCAATGTGTGAAAAAAGAGAACTAAAAGATGATGATATTGTGGCAATTTTTAATGTTCACGGAACTACAAGCTATCAGGTTTTTTTCATAGATAAGGATACTACAATTGAAGACATAAAAAATGAGTTAAATAAATTGGGTACGAGATTGAACTATGATTCTGAAGAGGTTTTGAAGAAGTATATTGAAAAAATGCAATGATAAAATAAATCATTTAATGCTTGAGATAAAGTGAGATTATGAAGGATGCAAGGGGAATCGATAAACAGTGGGTAATTTTAAATGAATTGGCATTTAAAATATCCGAGGAAAGACCAGTTCCAGAGGAGGTCTTTTCAAGGTTAAGGATAGCAAACAATGTTATTACGTATTATTTATTGGATGAACATGCCTCTTATGACTCTTTAAAGGATGCTGAAGCTGAACTTTCAAGAGTTCAGGGCATACTTTTTGGTTTATGCGATCATGAACTGGCTATGGAGTATCTTGAAAAAATGGGAAAGGCCTTAAGAAATGAGCTCGATGTTAAATTCCCTATTAAAAAATCCTCATTTAACAGTGAAGTGAAATCAAGAAAGGATGTTGAATCTATAAGGGTTAAACTACAAAAGGAGATTCAAGTAGAAATATTGGGGGAGTTAAGTGAATTACACGGGGTTGTTTTTGAATATAGCCGAGAGGACGAGGACAAAGTGTTAATTGATGGAGAAAAGAGAAGGGTAATAACTGCACTTAAAGATTTTTCAGTTATTTGGAACGAATGAATCTACATTTTTATTGATATTATATGTCCCATGTTCCTCTTAGTTTTGATATACTTTATATTGTTATTATAATTATATGCTCATCATTTGATTGTTTGACTGTTTTTAATAAAATATATAAATTTAGATTATTTAATATTATATTTGATAAAAAAAGAAAATAAAAGTATTTCTGTTTTAGAGTAATTTGTTGAATGGGTGGGTGTCTACTGCAGCTGTTCCTAATTCTTTTGCAGCTTCTGCAATTACCATGTCAGTCATTGCAACTGCAGGGAATGCTAATTGTGCGTTGTCAATAGGACCGTAGAGAACAAAGTCACCAGCACCCATTGTCTGAACTATGTTTGCACCGATGTCACATACGTGGTGAACATCTTTTGCGAGCTGTGTTAATCCTTCTTCTCTTAATCCTTTTCTAAATTCTCTCAGCCAGTCCCATGCTGATGGAATGTTGTGGATACCGCTACCTACTGGTAATCCTAATTTAGCTTTAACAGCAAATGATGCTCTAACTGCTGGACCTGCACCGTTACCGAGTGGTGTAACAGCAACGTCGATTAATGGGTATTTGATACCTGCTTTTTCAGCGAGCTCTAACATTCCAGTATCTGCTGTTTTTCCACCATCTAATAAAACGTTTAATTTACCTTCAACTGATGGGTCCATAGGGTCGAAACATAAAACGATTGAAGCTTCGAGGTCACTTTCTACTAAGTTTTGGAATTCTGCTTCTTCAATTGAAACGTTGATAGAGTTGTAAATACACTGGCTTGCATATCCTGCTTCTGTAGCTCTCCTCGCAGCAGCCATTCTTGCTTCCCCTGATGTGGAGTCAAGGAGCATTGGTCCATCCCAAACTTCAGCAACAAAATCAATATATTTAGTAAGTGCTTCAGGGTTACCACCGAATACCTGAACAAGCGCAGGGTTTCCTGTTATATCTTCCATTTCAGCCTGCTTGTTTATTAAATCTTCAGCAGCCTTTTTGTCGAAAATACCTTTTCTTTCATCTTCTACTATTTTGTGTCTTGCGTAGAATATGGTTCCAGATAAACCTGTTGGATATTCTCCTGGCTGACCACCAAATTTCCTTCCTGCGATTTCAATTACCATCTGTTCTTTATCGAATTTGAACATCTATTACCACCTCATGACGACCTTTATTTTATAAATTGAAATAATGGCAATATTTTTCCAAGTACAACCACAATTACAAATCCTATTATAAATCCATAAACAATACCAACGTCTCTACCTGCTTTTTTACCTAACCTTTGTACTATTTCAGCATTGGTATTTTCTACGGTTTCATCTATCTCGGATAATTTTTCCTGCAATTTTTTAAAATCCTTTGATGGAGTAACAACTGTGGGAATTTCAGACATTTAATCACCCTAGTAAGAGTTTTAATATAATTGGGATCCCAATTAAAACAACGGCGAATAATGAGCCTAATAATGCCCCTTCAACTGCTTGGGATTGAACTCCTGAAGCTAAACCAAGATCCCTTGTAATTAAGCCTACTTTGTATTCCAAGCTGTCTAAGAGTTTTTTTGTGTATTCTAAATCCGGCTCTGCAACTGTTGGAATACCTTCAATTGAAAGACCTTCTTCATCCCCACCTTCGCCGGCACCGCCGCCACCTTCTAAATCTAAAACTACCGCGTCCTCATCGATAGCACCAGGGTCTTTTGAGATGCAGTCTTTAATAGCTTGTGCTATTTTACCGGTCCAAGAATGGAATAGCTCCTTTAGCACCGATGATTCCACCATCGTCTCCAATACCATTTTCGTGTAATGCCTTAAAGCACTGTCCTGTAATGTGTCCTTGAACTTCAGAACCACATAATACCATGAATCTAATGTTTGGGTTTGAAATGTAGTTGGCTACAACTTTTTCAATTCCAAGATTTTCTGTGTGGCAAGGTCCTGAGATAGCCGCACCTGCTTCAATAGCAGCCTCATCTAAACCGTGGGAACCTAAGGTTATAACACCTACACAGCTTTCAGGGTTTCCCACTACATACTCACCACTTACAACTGGCCATCCTGATGCAGGGGCTTTTTTATCTGCCATGTTTTAGCACCTCCAAATTATAACATAAGGACAGGAATAATCCTATTGCAATACCTTGAATTTTTCCGTTATAGTATCCTGAATTGAATTTTGCAATTAGTGCAGCATCGTTTATTTTTTCATAAATCATTCTCATTCTAGTTTCCAATAATGCTACTTCTGGTGAAGTAGGCTTTATTGAGGTGGATTCATCGTCTCCGGCTCCACCGCCGCCACCTTCTAAATCTAAAACTACCGCGTCCTCATCGATAGCACCAGGGTCTTTTGAGATGCAGTCTTTAATAGCTTGTGCTATTTTACCGG